>JAENWT010000002.1 GCA_016650125.1 Thermoleophilia bacterium | reverse complement strand
GGCCTCGAGCGCCGCGATCGGAGCCGGCAGCGCCGCCTCCGGACTCGGAGCGGTCGGCAGCGCCGTCGGCGCGAAAGCCCTCGCCGGCGTCGTCACCGCAGCCGTCCTCACCGCTGGTGCGGTCGAAGTCAAGCAGAAGGTTTCGACCAATCCGATCAACGAAGGCGTGAACACGCCGGCCAAGACGGCCGCCGTCGCGCCGGCAGTCAAGCCGGTCCCGGTCCCCGCCCTTGACACCGCGCCGGTCGAAGTCGCCCAGGTCGAGAAGACCGACGTTGACGCTGTACCGGAAGTGACCGAGCCGGTCCCGGATCCGACCGTTCCGGCCGCTGAAGAGCCGACGGTCCCGGCGGCTGACCCGGCCATCACCGAACCTCACACCAACACCCCGGCCCATGAGACTGACGACGGACTCGTCGGCACCGTCGAGGACGTGCCTTACCAGCCCGAACCTTCGGCCGATCCTTCGTTCCCGGAACCGAGCGAGCCCGTCACCTCGCCGCAGATCCCGGTCGAGCCGGCGACTCCCGCGCCGCCGGTCGAGGTCCTGCCGTCGACGCCGGTGCCGTCATCGCCGGCGCCCGCCGCACCACAGACCCCCGGCCCGCAGCAGTAGCGAACGCTTTTTAGAGCGTCACCGTCTGGCCCGGCTCGAGGATCAATGCCTCGATGCCTTCGGCGGCGAGGTCATCGCTGAAGGCGGCGGTATCGGTCTCGATCGCCGGGAAGGTGTTGTAGTGGATCGGGATGACCCGCTTCGCGCCGATCAGCTTGGCCGCGTAGGCCGCGTCCTCGCGGTCCATCGTGTAGTGGCCGCCGATCGGCAGCATCGCGATGTCGACCTCGTGGCGCTTGCCGATCAGCTCCATGTCACCGAACAGGCAGGTGTCGCCGGCGTCATAGATCGTCAGGCCGCCCATCTTGATGATCAGGCCCGTGGGGACGCCCATCGAGGTGCCCAGCTCGGCACTGTAAGGACGCTCGGCCGATCCCGGCACGGTGTTGGTGTGCCAGGCGGGCACTAGCTTGATCGAGCCCCAGTCGAAGGTGACGGTGCCGCCGAGGTTGGGGTCGCTGACGTTCTCCACGCCCTGCTCCTCGAGCCAGTTGGCGAGCTCGACCATGGCGATGCATTGCGGCTTGGTGCGCTTGGCGACCGCGACCGCATCGGCGACGTGGTCGGCGTGACCGTGGGTCAGGGCGAGGTGGGTCGCGTCGACGTCTTCGGCCGTGGCGTCGGCCAGCGGGTTGTTTGGCGCGAGAAACGGATCGACCAGCAGCGTGGTCTCGCCGTCGATCAGTTCGAAGCAGGAATGGCCGTGGTAGCGAATCTCCATGTCTAACTATCTCCTTGTTCTGAATCGGTGCCTTGCGAAAGTTCCGTCCGGAGTGCCCAGCCGACGGCGACCCCGACCATCATCCCGAGGTGCGTCTCTTCGGAAAGCAGAACGCGGATCGCTTCCAGCCGGGCATCCTGGTCGGGCATCGTCACCGCCTTCAGCGTCTCCGACTCGTGCGACTGGCCGAACCAGCCGCCTTCGCCGAGCGCCGTAACCAGCACGCCCTGGAGGTCGGGGGCGACCGAAGCCACCACCCGCTCGGCGTCGCGGAAGGCTTCGGGGTCGGAGAGCCGCTCGACGGCGGCTTTGAGTTCTTCCTCGGAATAGACGGTGCTCATCGCCGGACCAAGGTAGCGGCCAGCCCGGCAAGGGCCCCGATCGCTCCACCGGCGAGGCCGCTCCAGACGTTGGCCGATTCGACCACGACCGGCAGCAGCAGGACCACGGCGACGCAGACCATGACGCCGATCACGTCCGGCCCTTCTTCCTCGAGTGCCTTGTTCTCGTTCCGCACGACCACGAACCAGGCGGCGATCGCGCCGAGCGCGAGTCCGTTGCCGCCAGCGATCAGTTCGAGTACACCACGCTGCTCCTCGACCCCGTACGCGGCGAACATGCCGAGCGAGCCACAGGCGACGAGCAGGATCAGCGTCGCGACCGATCCGAGCCGGCGTTCGAGCCCGGGCACGAACATGACCACGGCCAGCGACACGGCAAAGAGGTAACCGACGCTGACGTAGGCGAAAGGCGCAGTCAGGAATCGCCACCACTCCGCGTCAAAAGGCACGAGGAGTGCCCCGAAGTCCTCGAATCCACCGCCGGTCCCGATCCGGATCAGCATCGCGATCGCCGGCACGAGGATCAGGGTGACCGTCGCCCAGGGCCGGGCGTCCGCGGTGCTGATCCGCTCGGCCTGGCGTTCGCGCCGCTTCTCCCGCCGGCTCTTCTTGGCCTCCAGGGCGCCGTCACGGCGCTCGAGCTTCGGCGCGCGTTTGCGGACGCGCGCCCCGCAATAAGGGCACTCGGTCACGTAGGGGCTGACCTCGGCCCCACATGACTTGCAGACGACTCTGAGTTCGGTCTCGCTCATCGGGTTCTATAGCCGAGGATATCCGGACTGGCAGCCCGCCCCGCACCGGACCCCTGAACGGCGCTGAGCATTGCCATACTGCCGGTACATACCGTCTCCGAGGAGGACCGAGAAGTAATGGAAGCAAACAGCCTGACCGAACAGAAGTCCCTTCTAGCGACGCTGCCGCCCGGCAAGAAGGCCCGCCTGCACCGGCTCCTCTTCGAGTTCGGCCCCGGAAACGGCACGCTGATGCTCCTGCCGATCGATCAGGGCATCGAGCACGGCCCGCGCGACTTCTTCCCGAACCCCGCTTCCAAGGATCCCGACTACCAGTTCCGGCTCGCCGCCGAAGCCGGTTATTCGGCCCTCGCCTGCCAGATCGGCATGGCCGAGAAGTACTACCCCGACTACGCCGGCTCGGTCCCACTGATCCTCAAGGTCAACGGCAAGACCGACATTCCGTCCTCGGCCAAGTCGTTCTCAGCCTGCAACGCATCGGTCGAAGATGGCGTGCGCCTCGGCGCCGACGCGATCGGCTACACGCTCTACGTCGGCTCGCCGCGCCAGGACGAAGACCTCGCCCAGTTGCGCCAGGTGCGCCAGGACTGCGACCGCTTCGGCATGCCGCTGTTCGTCTGGTCCTACCCCAGGGGCTCGGATGTCGACGGCAAGGGCGGCCCCAACTCCTTCTACGCGATCGACTACGCCGCGCGCCTCGCCATGGAAATGGGCGCCGACGTCGTCAAGCTGAACATGCCGAAGGTCGGCCTCGACACCGACAAGGACGCGCAGCCGCCGTACAACGAGATGGAAGTCACCGCCGACGAAGCGATCCGCCAGTGCGTCGAATCGGCCGGCCGATCGCTGGTCGTGCTTTCCGGAGGTTCGAAGACCGACGACGAGACCTTGCTCGGCCACGCCAAGTCGGTCCTGAACGCCGGCGGCTCGGGCGTCATCTTCGGCCGGAACGTCTGGCAGCGCGACTGGAACGAAGCGCTGGAGATCATCGCGCAGATCAAAGAAACACTGCTGGCAAACGTCAAGCGCACGCCGTAGGGCGTCGCGCCTGGCCCGCAACGGGCTCGGTTCAAACGGCGCACGAGGCCCGGCCAAGCCGCCATTATTGACTCGTTGTGTATAGGTCGATATGTGACTTGGCTCACACTTCCCTTACACCCGTTTCGGATGGGTCGGTCCGGAAACCCTTTATTGATGGGCAATCGTGGGCCTCGGGTGATTCAGGAGCTGCTCCTGTGAACTTTTGTTCACAAGATGAGAGTCGCGCAGGGCCATAGCCTTGCTACCGTGGTAACCGGCTCGTTTGTGCTTGTTCCGACAAAGCGAGCCATTCGATTATGAGAATGCGCCAGAGCCTAAATCAGTTTGAAACCGCCTTCGAGCAGCAGAAGGTGTTGGAGCAGCGGCGCCGTCACCAGCTTCGCCATCGCGCCGCCAACCGTTCCCGGCAGCGCCGCGTCTCCAGGAGTCAGCAGCAGGGCAAGGTGCGTTTCAGCGTGCTTGCCGTGTGTCTCACCATGACCGTGGTCGTCGTGACCGTCGCCATGTTCGAGGCGCTGACCTTCTTCGTGTCCTAGACCGTCCCTGCGGTAGGTCTGGATTCACGCTCTGGGCCCCTGCGGCCCCGTTTTCACGCTTCGGGTTCGGCTACCGCTTCGACTTCGACCGTCTCGGCCGGTACTCCCTCGGACTGACCGACGCGGTCGGCAATGACTTCCTTGCGGAAAACTTCCACTTCGCGGGGAGCGGTGATCCCGAGGCGGACCTTGTCACCGGACACGCCCAGCACCATGATCTCGACGTTGTCGCCGATGACGATGCTCTGCTCTCTTTTGCGGGTAAGTACCAGCATCAACTCTCCGTTCGAAAAACTGACTTGTAATTTGCTCTGTACCCAATAATAGGTACTCGCCCTGTCGGCCAACTTCGATGTCCTACTACCCGTACCCGAAGGGACCATAAAAGTCCCTGCACCGCCGGGGCTAACGACGCAGGTGCGACCGGGTTCAATACACTCGCATTCGTTCATATGGCCCGCCGATCACTACGTCCACAGCTCAATCAGATTCGCGCCTGGGTACGCCAGGGGCGGACCGATGCGTGGATTGCGCACCAGCTCGAGGTGAGTGCGTCCGAACTTCGTGAGTTCCGCCGGCAGCACGATCTGGCCCCGGACGGAGAAGGCGAGGGCACCGGCGAGATCGACCTGCGTGACGAGATCGAAGCCGAGATCGAAGCGGCCGCCGCCGAAGAAGAGGCCCTGGCCAAGGAGCGGGAAGAAGCGGAAGCCGCTGAAGCCGCCGCCCGTGGTCCGGAAGACGATGAACCTGAAGCTGAAGAAGGCGACGACGGTGAGACCGAGTCCGATGGCGGCGAGGCCGAAGGACGCCCCAAGCGCCGCCGCCGGCGTGGACGCCGCGGACGCCGCAACAGCAACGAACTTGAAGGAACCTTCGACCACGGTGAAGAGGGATACGGCCTCTGGCTCGATCCCGCGATCCAGGACGTGCCCGCCTACAGCGAGAGCTGGGCCGGCAACCGTGAAGTCACGGTCACGGTCGAAGAGGATCAAATAGTCATTCGTCGAGCTGAGTAATCAGTCGATTTCTATGCGGCGGCCGCCGGCGAAATCGCTTGCGGCCCGAAGGTGCAGCCAGAACGCGGCATCGACCAGATCCTGGAAGTCAGACATTCCCGGATCCACCCCGCCGAGCTGGGCGGCCCAGTCGGTGCCGGCCCCGTAGAGGTCGGCGAGATCACCGGCGCTGAAGGTCGCGCCGAGACGGCGCCGCAGTTCCTCACGCACCGGCACCGTGACCTGATCGCCGCGCAGCGCGCCACCGCGCTCCAGCTCCCGCAGGCGCAGAATGCCGGCTTCCCAGTTGAAGAGGGCGTTTTCGAGGGGATATTTCATCGGTTCGTGGACACGCGAGCCGGATCGGCCGGCCCGCGGGGGGACGATGCTACCCGGCCCGGGACCCGGACTTGGTTCATTCCAGACCCGGCTGTTGACATGTCACTGGCAGCGCATAACATCCCGGGGCCTCCGAGAATGCCCACGATCGACATCCGAACAGTAATAACCGTTCTTTTCGCCGGCGCCGCGGTCATCGCCTGCCTGGCCTTCAGCTCCGGCGCTTCGGCCTCGGTCGCAGTGGCCGCCGCGGGCGACGTCAGCTGTCCGCGTGATTCGACCGTGAAGAACAAGATCATGCCGGGACAGGTGCTCCACCCCGCCGCCCAGAAGTGCCAAGGCCACCGCGTCGCCAAGGTGATCAAGGACGAGCATCCAGACGTCGTGTTGGCCGTCGGAGACTTGATCCAGGGTCAAAAGTCCTACGAGAGCGCCTACGGCGATTTCTCGCGGGCCTGGTTCTCGGCGCTCGGCAAACGGATCTACGCTTCGGTCGGCAATCACGACTACCACCGCAACAGGTCCGGCCGCCTGACCGCATCCGGCTATTACCGCTACTGGAAGCACAAGAAGGCCAAGGTCGTGAAATACGGCAAGCCCCACCTCGGCTGGAGTAGCTGGAACAGGGGCCGCTGGCACATGATCAACCTGAATTCGAACTGCTTCGCGACCGACTGCGCGTTCACCAGCCGCCAGCTCTTTTGGCTGCTCAAGGACCTCAAGGCCGACCGCAGGAACCGGAAGACCAAGTGCACCCTGGCCTACTTCCACCACCCGCTCTTCTCCGCTGGGGTCCGCCGCGGCCGTGATCCAAGGGGTTCCTTGCTGGTCGACATCTGGGAACTGCTGTACCGGTTCCGGACCGACATCGTGATCAACGGCCACCAGCATCACTACGAACGATTCCGACCGCAGAATCCCAGCGGCAAGGCCGACGGGACCGGCATCACCGAGATCATCAGCGGCACCGGCGGCGCTTCGACCTTCGCCGTGGAGGACGAGAAGGGCCACCTGGCCCGCAACTCGGTCGCTTCGTACCGCGGCCTCGGCGCGACCTTCCTCAAGCTCGGCAACGGTAAGTACCGGAGTTACTTCCGCGACCTCGACGGGGAGATTCACGACGCGACCCGGGTGAAGAAGTGTCACCGGCCGAATTCGGGCAAGAAGCGGCGGGCACCGCGAATCAGGCGCTATGACGCCCACATCAAGCGGATGGCTCGCCTGAGGCGCAGCATCGCGACGCAACGGAAGCGACTCGGCAAACTCGAGACTTCGCTGTTCAGCTCGCCGCGGCGCCTCAAGGTGGCGAACAAGCGTCTGCGCAAGACGATCGCCCGGCGCGATCGCGTCCGCGAGAAGACGCTCTACTGAGCCCGGCCGGACTCGAGCCCGGGGATGAATTCGTCGTCCGGGCCGATCATGTTGCAGCTGGCGGCATCCAGCTCCCCTTCGACCCGCCAGACTTCGACCTGTCCGGGATCGCCGATCCGGGTGAGCGCAGGATCATTCTCGACCCAGCCCTTCTCCGGTGAGCGGATCGGCCGCTGGTAGTCGTTGAAGTTGAGGAAGGGCGAGGTGATCAGATAATCGACGTCAGCCGCGTTGACCGCCTCCAGGAATTCGCGGCACCCGGGAATCGCCTCGAAGCCGCCGGCCCCGACTTCCCGGCCGATGTAGGTGACTTCGTTCGAGAGGTCTTCGCCGAAAAAACCGTACTGCTTGAACCCGGCGGTCGATCCGGCGAGACCGATGCGTGAATCGGTCAGGTCTTCCGCCCAGCGGTACGGGCCGGCCATTCCCTCTTCCGGTTCGAAGTCGCCATAGCGCGAGTCTGAATAGTGGCTGGCGAGCGGCCAGGCGGCGACCACGGACACCACGGCGACCGCCAGCGCCGACAACACCAGCGGGGAACGGCCCAGGAGGCCGCCTCGCAGCCGGTCGCCGAATATCCACGCGAGGCCCGGCAAAGCAACCACGAGCAGCGCAAAAGCGATGCCGAAGTACCGGCCGGAGATGTTGTAGATCGCGTCAGCCCGGCTGCCGACGGCGAAGAGGGTCAACAGCACCGCGGTCAGCGCGTAGCGCGGCCGGCGGTGATCGAACCAGGGCAGCAGCGGCACCAGTACCGTGGCCATCGCCAGCGCCGGGATCAGGAACCTGAGGTTGATCGCGAACGCGGTCGGCTCACCCTCGGGACCGGCGGCGCCCAGCGGAGTCACGAGGTAGGCCAGGATCGCCAGCAGTGCCGCGATGCCGTGGCCCCTGGTCAGCCTGCCGGGGCCTTTCCAGATCAGAGCGACCAGTCCGATGATCGCGACGGCGAACAAGAGCGGCCAGAGCGATCCGAATCCCTTCTCCAACCCCGGCACGAAATACTCGCGCCAGACATCGAGGTCGGTCACGTAATGGAGCACGTTGAAGTCCGGGCGGCCGACCTGGAGCCGCTCCGGGCCCGGCAGGTTGAACGGCCCGATCGACTCGATCTGCGGCAGCGGATTGCCCGACGCGATCAGGCTGCGCAGGTACCAGAACCCGCCGCCGGCCAGCGTCGAACCGAGCCAGACACCGGCCGCCTTCCAGCGCTTGCCCTCGACCGTCGCGAAGAGCACCGCGAAGGTGACCATCGCCACCGGTGCCAGGGCCGTCACCTTGGTGCCGGCCGCCAGCCCGGCCGCCAGCCCGGCGATGGCCATCGCCCATCCCGGGCTGATCCGGCCGCGGCCGTCCTCGGCCGCAGCGCCCCGGTTGATCAGGAGGGCGATGACCGCGAGGATCAGGGCGATCGCGACGATGTCGTTCTTGCCGGTGCCCGGCTCCCGGGCGACCAGGGTGTGGGTCGCCAGGAGCACGGCGGCAGCGATCATCGTCAGGTGGGGCCGGCCATAGGGCCGGCCGACGCACCAGCCGGCCAGCAGGGCGACACCCAGCCAGCCCATGTTGATGAAAATCGAGAGGAAGTCGTGGCCGGTCAGGGCCATTCCTGCGGTGTGGACGAGCTCGGAATTCTGGGGGTAGAACCAGTTGAGGAAAACCGTCTCGGTGTGGTGGAACTCGAGCACCGAGCCGCTCTGGAACATCTCGGCCGAGAAAGGCAAGTGGTACCAGACGGAATCGAAGTTGGTGATGCCGTGGTCGAGGCTGTACGAGGCGAAAGCGGCCCACTGGGCGACGACGATTCCCGCCACGACCAGGGCGAGCACGGCCGCGGCGGTCGAAACGGCCGGGGCCGGCGGGCGGGATTCGAGCGAGGCCTCAGCCGGATAGACACGAAGCCAGGCGATCGTTGCGAGCAGCAGGCTCGCCGTCACCAGCGCCCAGCCCTGGAGCAGGCCGAACAGGCCCAGGACCTCGGACAGCACGACCAGCAGGGCCAGGCCGAGGATCACCTCTGCGAGGCGAGCGGGTGCGCCCTCGAAGCCCGGCAGGATCCGGGCCCGGACCCGGTAAGCGGTGAATCCAACCGAAAGAGCCAGGGCCGCGGTGAGCAGGATGCCGAAGTAGAAAGAGGCCGGACTCATCGACATCCCGACCGCCGAGCGGGCCTCAGCGCTTGATGCCGTTGACCACGTAGGCCTGTTCGCCGGGAACGATCAGGCCCTGCCGACGGGCCTCCCGGCGCAGGACCGAGTCCCCGCGAACGTGCTTTACCCGGCGTTCCAGCTGGGTGTTCTCCGCCTGGACGCGGTGGAGTTCCACCTTGGTCGCGCCGGCCTGCCGATAGGTCCTGGCGAGGTTGTAGAGCGGATTGAAGTAGGAGAAGACGAGGATGAAGACGAGGGCGACGAAGGCGATCCGGCCGAGCCGGTCCCACTGGATCCTTCCGGCACCCGAGTCGGGATTCCTGCGAGGCGCCGGACGGCGCCGGGCCGGCCGTGACGATCCCCGGGTTGGCTGAGCGCGTACTGACACGTCCGACCTTTCCCGGCCGGACGGTCAAATCCTTCAATTCCGGCTCTTGAGAACTACCGATCCGTCGAAACGGGCGGAATCTCCCAGTTCCTCCTCGATCCGCAGCAGGCGGTTGTACTTGGCGACACGATCGGACCGGGAAGGCGCGCCGGTCTTGATCTGGCCGGCCCCGGTCGCGACCGCGAGGTCGGCGATCGTCGTGTCTTCGGTCTCGCCCGAGCGGTGCGAGATTACCGCCGTGTATCCGGCGTCCGCGGCCATCCGGATCGCCTCGAGGGTCTCGGTCAGGGTGCCGATCTGGTTGACCTTGACCAGGATCGAATTGGCCGTGGATGAATCGATGCCGCGCTTCAGGCGGACCGGGTTGGTCACGAACAGGTCGTCGCCGACCAGCTGGACCTTCTCGCCCAGCTTCTCTGTCAGGAGTTGCCAGCCGTCCCAGTCCTCTTCGTCCATGCCGTCCTCGATCGAGACGATCGGGAAACGGTCGGCGGCACTCACCCAGTAGTCGGTCATTTCTTCGCTGGTGAGTGAACGGTCTTCATGCTCGAGCCGGTAGACGCCGTTATCGAAGATCTCACTGGTCGCCGGGTCGAGGGCGATGAAGACGTCTTTCCCGGGGATGTACCCGGCGGCCTCGATGCCCTCCATCAGCATTTCGAGCGCCGCTTCGTTGGAGGAGAGGTCAGGTGCGAAGCCGCCTTCGTCGCCGACCGCGGTGGCCAGTCCGTGATTTTTGAGGATCTGCTTCAGCGAATGGAAGACTTCGGTGCCGATCCGCAGGCATTCGGAGAAAGTCGAAGCGCCGGCCGGCATCACCATGAACTCCTGGAAATCGACCGAATTGTCGGCGTGCGAGCCACCGTTGAGCACGTTCATCATCGGCAGCGGCAGAAGGGTCGGATTCTCCTCGCCGTAGAGGTGGGCGAGGTACGAATAGAGCGGGCGGTCCTCGAGCAGGGCGGCGGCCCTCGCGGCGGCCAGGGACACGCCGAGAATCGCGTTCGCGCCCAGCCGCCCCTTGTTGTCGGTGCCGTCCAGGTCGATCATCAGCTGGTCGAGGCCGGCCTGGTCGGTCACGTCGAAGCCGACCAGCGCGTCGCTGAGCTCAGTGTTGACGTTGTTGACAGCCTGGCTCACACCTTTGCCCAGCCAGAGGTCTCCGCCGTCGCGCAATTCCACAGCTTCGAACTCACCGGTCGAAGCGCCGGAAGGCACCGCCGCCCGGCCGATCTGGCCCTCGGCGAGCCTGACTTCGGCTTCGATCGTCGGATTACCCCGTGAATCGAGGATCTGGCGTGCGTGAACGGCTTCAATGGTGCTCATGTGGCGTGAAGTTTAGGACCTGAACCGCCAGGGCTGCGTGGTGGGTCAGGTCCTCATTAACGGTCGTTCAGTTCCGACGCGCGCCTTTCGGCCTCGGCCCTGAGCGCGAGCTCCGGATCGATGCCCCGGCTCCGCGCCGTTTCGACGGCCTGCCACAAAAGCCGGCCGACTTCGGCTTCATGCGCCGAGCGATCGGGGAAGCCGGCGCCGACGTTGGCGGGCTTCTCCTTGCGATCCAGCTTCCACTGGATCTTGTTCGCGTAGATCAGCGCGGGGATGCCGGGCTTCTTCCAGTCCTTTTCGGCGGTCCTGCCTTCGACCCCGGACTTGATCTCATCCCATTGGCGGCGAACGTCATCGGCGGTTTCGATCTCCGTCTCACCGGCGTCCTCGGGCGGGTAGACGTGTGGGTGGCGCCGGATCAGCTTCTCGGTGAGCTGGGTGGCGACGGCGGCGAGATCGCCCTCACCCCTCTCCTCCAGCAGGAGCGAGAGGAAAACCACCTGGAAGAGCACGTCACCGAGTTCGTCACGCATCGCCTCGTCGTCGCCGTTACGGGCCGCCTCGGCGAGTTCGTAGGCCTCCTCGACCGTGTGCGGCACGATCGAACGCGCGTCCTGCTCCCGGTCCCAGGGGCATTCGACCCGCAGACGGCGGGTCACCTCATCCAGCCGCTCCAGCGCTTGCGCGAGGGAGTCCGGCTCCGGCATCCGGACTACTCGGGGGGCGCGCCGGCGGCGGCGGCAGCGGCGGCCTGTGCCTGGGCGGCAGCGGCTGCGGCTGCGGGGTCGCCTGCCGCACCTGCGGCACCGGCAGCTCCAGCCGGGACAGCACCAGTAGCTCCAGCCGCTGCCGCGGCAGCGGCTGCAGCGGCGGCATCGTCAGCGGAACCGGGCGGTACCGGGCCCTGTGGCTTGCCAGTCGTGGCCGCGGCCTGTCCGGCTGCGGCGGCCGCGGCGGCGGGGTCCGCGGTCCCACCGGGGGTCATCGGCGCGTTCAGCTTGACCGGTGCCGGGCAGGAGAGCGGCTTCTTCGGGTCGCCGGCATCGTCCGCGTAACAGGCCGGATCGGCGCCTTCGATCGCTCCGTCGCTTTCAAAGTTGTGGCAGCGGTTGATCAGATACTCCTGCGCACAAAACGTGCGCGAGGTCCACTTGTCGTTGTACTCGGCGACGAAATCGCTCATCGCCTGCTGCTGCGCACCCGGCAGCAGCTGCTGCTCGATCTGGCCCTTGACGTCCTCGAAGGACTTCTCCTCCTTGGGAGTCACCTTGGTGACCTTGAAGAAGTAGATCTCCTTGGGGGAGTTCTTGATCGGGCCCTCGAGCGTGTCCAGATCGGCACTCATGATCTCCGAACCGGCGGGATCCGGGAAGGCATCTTCGGTGGCGACGGTGGTCCCGCCCTGTGACTTGCTGCCGTGGACCGAGTACTTCTTGGCCAGCGCGGCGAAGTTCTTGTCGGAGTCGTCCTTGTCGAGCGCGGCCTGCACCGTGTCGGCGTCGGCCTGGCTGTCGGTGATGATCAGCTTGATGTCTCGCGTCTCCGGCTTGGCGAAGGTGTCCTTCTGGGCGTCGTAATAATCCTGGAGCTGGTCTTCGGGGACTGTCTTGACGCTCTTGGTGATCGAATCCTCGATCTTGCGGCTCAGGACCTGGAGCTTCACCCGGGCCAGAACTTCTTCCTCGGTGAAGCCGCTGTCCTTGAGGAACTTCTGGTAGGCGGCGTCATCCGCGAACTGGTCCTTGCGGATCGTCGCGAACTCGTTGTCGACCTCACGATCGGTGGCGGTCACGCCGAGCTCGTCGGCCTCGCCCGTCAGCCAGGCCTGGTCGAGAAGATCGTTGAGCGCTGCTTCCTTGACCTGTTCGTACTGGTCGTCGCCCGGCTTGGGAGCGGCCTTGAGCCCGCCGCGCTTCCAGGTCTGAGTGAAAGTTCGGTCGTAGTCGTCCTGGCTGATGTCACCGACATCGCCGGGAACGTCCTCGACCAGGGCCACGTCTCCGGAGGGAACACTCGGCTGCGTCACGCCGCCATTGGCGATCGCGATTCCAGCGAAGACGACGACAAAGATCGCCCCGAAAAGTACCAGCCCGAATTTGCGTGCCCCGCTCATGCAGTAAACCCTCCTGAAAGTAAGTCTTGTAAGTCCTCCACTACGAATTGGAGAGCATATCTACCCGGACGTTCTTACACGCCTCGGCCAATGCCGATATGACTTCCAGGCGCACCTCGGGATCATTGTCGACGCGGACCGACACTTCCTTGGCGCGCCAGTCATACAGCACCCCATCGACCGCCTGGCGCAGCGTCTCAGCTGATTCGGAGTCGAGTTCGACGCCGCTCACGGTCAGCTTGTTGCCTCGGAACTGGACCGCCTCAGCCCCGGCCTCACCGAGGTTGATCCGCGCCGCCTGCAGGGTGAGCAGGTTGTCGACCTCGGTCGGCATCGGCCCGAAGCGATCGGCCAGCTCGTCCCTGATCATCCGCAGCTCACCGGCCCGGCGGGCACCGGCGATCCGGCGGTGCACGTCGATCTTCGCAGCCTCGAACGGGATGTAAGAGATCGGCAGATAGGCGTCGACGCCGACGTCCAGCCGCACCGGCTGGGTCGTTTCATCTGCCGCGCTGCGATCCGACATCTCGGCCACGGCGTCGTCGATCAGCTGGCAGTAGAGCTCGAAGCCGACCGCAGCGACGTGCCCGGACTGCTCGTCGCCGAGCAAATTACCGGCACCGCGGATGTCGAGGTCGCGCATTGCGATCTTGAAGCCGGAACCGAGCTCGGTGTGGTCGGCGAGCGTGGCCAGCCGGGTCGAGGCCTCCGAGGTCAGCGACTCCTCCGAGGGGTACAGCAGGTAGGCGAAGGCGCGCTCCCGCGACCGGCCCACCCGCCCGCGGATCTGGTACGCCTGGGCCAGCCCGAGGTGGTCGGCGCGCTCGACGATCAGCGTGTTCGCCGCGGGGATGTCGATGCCCGACTCGATGATCGTGGTCGCGACCAGGCAGTCGGCCTCGCCACGCATGAAGGTCAGCATTGCGTTCTCGAGCTGGTTTTCCTCCATCTGGCCATGGGCCACGCCGACCCGGAGACCGGGAACCAGTGCCCGTAGCCGCTCGGCGGCTTCGTCGAGAGACTCGACCCGGTTGTGGAGGAAGAAGATCTGGCCGTCGCGCGCGACCTCGCGCTTGATCGCCCGCTCGACCAGCGCCTCGTCCCACGGTCCGACGTAGGTGCGCACCGGTCGCCGGCCTTCGGGCGGCGTTTCGATCACCGAGATGTCGCGCAGGCCGGCCATCGACATCTGCAGGGTCCGCGGGATCGGGGTGGCCGACATCGATAACACGTCGACCTTGAGCTTCAGCTGGCGCAGCAGTTCCTTCTGCTTGACCCCGAATCGTTGCTCTTCATCGACCACGATCAGCCCGAGGTCCTTGGCCCGCACGTCCCGCGATAGCAGCCGGTGGGTGCCGATCAGAATGTCGACCTCGCCCTTGCCGTAGGCGGCAATGGCCGCCTTGACCTCGGCCGGCTTGCGCAGGCGGCTGACCGCGTCGACCCGGAACGGCAGGTCGGCGAGGCGCTCCCGGAAGGTGCCGAGGTGCTGCTGGGCGAGGATCGTCGTCGGCGCCAGGATCATCACCTGCTTGCCGTCGGAAGCGGCCTTGACCGCGGCCCGGATCGCGACTTCGGTCTTGCCGTAGCCGACATCGCCGCAGACCAAGCGGTCCATCGGCCGCGCCGCTTCCATGTCGGACTTGACCGCCTCAATCGCTTCGATCTGGTCGGCGGTCTCGCGGTAGGGGAACGCCGCCTCGAGCTGCATCTGCCATTCGGAGTCGGCAGCGAAGGCGTGTCCGCTGCGGGTGCGGCGCTCGGCGTAGAGGTTGACCAGGTCGCCGGCGATCTCGGCCGCGGCCCGCTGGGCCCGCGCTTTCATGTTCAACCACTTTTTGCCGCCGAGGGCCGAGAGGGTCGGTGATCCGGCCGAGCCCGCGTACCGCGAGAGCTTTGCGAACTGGTCGGTGGGCACGTAGACCCGGTCCTCGCCCTTGTATTCGAGGTAGAGGTAGTCCCGGGTGATCCCGCCGACCTCCCGGGTCTCGAAGCCGGCGAACCGGGCGACGCCGTGGTCTTCGTGGACGACGTAGTCGCCGACCCGGAGGTCGGAGAAGGTCAGGCGCCCGCGGGCTCCTTCCGGCGCCCGTTCTTCGGCCCGCCGCCGTCGGTGGAGCAGCCGGCGGAACGGCACGATCGCGATCTTCATCTCCGGCGAGATGAAGCCTTCGCTGATCCGCGCTTCGGTCAGGGACACGCCGGGATCGGCCGGCAGGCGACCGTCGTCGAGGATCCTCGCGTCGATCCGGTCCATGCCGTAACGGGTTCGTTCGGCCTCGCCACGGGACTCGAAGGCGATCACGGTGCGATAGCCCGAGCCGACCAGCTTCTCGATCTCGGCCTCGGCCTCTTTCAGGTTGCGGGCCGGCGTCTCGGCCAGCGTGGCCCGAAAGGGCTGCTCCCCGGATTCATCCGTCGCACCGTCGACCGGGCGGGAGAAGACGACGGCCGCGCGCTCGGCCAGCGGCTCGGCGACGTCTTCGTAGAGGTGCTGGGCGTCCGCGGCGTGCATGGCCGTGGTCGCGTCCTCCCAGTGGTCCTTGAGGGCCGGCTCGATCTCTTCCTCCGCGGCGAGGATGACCACCGCGGACTCCGGGATCAGGTCCAGCGGCGCCCGGAAGTGCTCGATCGGCAGGACCTCGGCCAGATCCGGCCGGATGCCGTCTTCGAGCGCGCCGGCGATCGCCAATTCGGCCAGCTCCCGGTGCTCGACGTCGAGCTCGGCGGCCGGAGCGAGGTCGAGCCGGGTCGCGTCACCGAGCGAGCGCTGCGTGAAGGTCGAGAACCACCGCATCGAATCGATCTCGTCGCCGAAGAACTCAACCCGCGCCGCACGGTCCTCAGTCGCGGCGAAGACATCGAGGATGCCACCGCGGATCGCGAACTGACCGCGCTCGGTGACCTGGTCGACTCGCTCGTAACCGGCCGCGTCGAGGTCCCGGGCTACGCCTGCAAGCTCGTACTCCTCACCGATCTCGATCGAGAAGCCGGCCGGACGGAGCGACGCGTCCGGGATCGCTTCGGCAAGCGCGATCGCACTGGCGACGACGACCGCCGGAGTGCGCTCGTCACGCCCGAACGAGTCGAGCGCATCGATCCGCAGGCCGATCAGGTGCGGTGGCGGAGTCACTTGGGACGCGTAACCGGTGCCGCGCGAGGGGTACGAGCGCACCTTGCGGTCCCCGAGGTAGGCCCGCAGCGAAAGGGCCAGGTCCCGGGCCGAGCGATCGTCGGGCGTGACGATCAGAGCCGGGCGGTCTTGAAGAGCTGCGTCGTCCTCGAGCAGCGCCGCAAGCAAAGCCGGTCGTAGAGCCGCAGAGACCCTCGCCTCGACCCGATCCCCACCGTCAGCGGCCGCACGAACCCGTCCCGCCAGGGAAATCACCCGGGGGTCTTCAAGGACAAGTTCAATTATCGGTCGAAGAGACAGTCGACCATCCACGATATTGCAAGTGGCCACTGCGGCTACATGGACAGTCGCATCGCCATTTAGGGCGTACCGGGGTAGCCCGGTAAAGACATGGTCAGCTGGTCGAGACATCGAAGTTGGTTCTACGAACGTGTTCCGAACGCAGACTGATTTCGGAAATACCAACTTTGATGCAGTTATTCATGACACGTGTGATGCCTGATGGCGATCCACAAGGTCCAGGGCTGAGTGCTCGCCGGAGGGGTGCTCCGAAAGGAAGCCGCCAGAGACGGCTTTTACTTATTCCAGTACCCCGTGGTCCCGGGTGAAGCCGTTCTGTGCCGCGTTGTAGGCCTATATGCACTAAACGCGGCAAAGAACACCGGGAATTGGTCCGGCGCCGGGGCGAGGCGAAGTGACCGGATTAAGGGCGCTATGGACGCCTCGATTCAGGTCACTTCCGACTTTTCCCGGTGCAGGCTTTCGGTGCTCCGGGTATCGGTCTAACGCGGTAGACCGACCTTCTACAAAGCCGTCCCATCGCGCTGCGCTTCAACCTGCCCGCGGCCTTCATCAGCCGAGCGGCCGACCACGTCGTCCCACTTGTGGAGCATCGACTTGATGCGGGCGACTGACTCCGGGTCGTAACCGGCGATCCGGCCGGCGAGGTCGAGCGCGGCGTTTTCGGTCGCTGCGCCGGGAGAGACCTGGTTGACCAGGCCCAGCCGGAAAGCTTCGTCGCACTTGATCACGTTCGAGCTCAGCAGCAGGTACTTCGCGGCGGAGAGGCCGCAGAGCGTGACCAGGCGAGCCGGGCCGACCGGCACGCCGAGCGCGGCCCCGGGGAAACGCATCTGGAGGTTCGAACCGCCGATGCGGATGTCGCAGGCGATCGCGACCTCGGCGCCGCCACCGACCGTGTAGCCATGACAGGCGGCGATCGTCGGCTTGGGGAACGCCACCACCCCGTCGTAGAGATCGGCGAAGAGCTGCATGCGCTCGATCCGGCCGGCCTCGTCGAGGTCCTCCTTGAGGTCGGCGCCCGCGGAGAAAGCCATGTAGTCGGTCGACGAGAAGACGAGGACCCTCACCGCTTCGTCCTCGCGGGCGGACGCGATGTGCGCGTTCAGCTCATGCAGCATCTCGACGTTGATCGCGTTCAGGACCTTCTCCCGGTTGAACTGGATCAGGGCCACCCCGCGGTCATCGACTTCATAGATCGTGAGACTCAATTCAGGTCCTCCTCGCCGGGTTCGTCGGCATTCAGTTTTTCGATCAATCGCTCCGTCTCACCGGCGGCGTCAAGGATGAGGGCTTCGACTTGGTCTTTCGGTTCGGAGAACCGGCCGAGGACGTACCCGGCAACCCGCTTGGGATCGGTCGAGTCGGGCCGGTCAACGCCGACCCGGACGCGCCAGAACTCGGGGCTGCCGAACCCGGCCTTGAGGCTCTTCAGGCCGTTGTGACCGGCGAGGCCGCCGCCCAGGCGGGTGCGCACCTCGCCGAACGGCAGGTCGATCTCGTCATGGACGACGATCACCTTGTCGAGCGGCACCTTCCTGCTGCCCAGCACGGGCCCGGCCGACTTCCCGGACTCGTTCATGAAGGTCTGCGGCCGGAGCAGCACGACACGCGGACCGCCCGGTCCGGTGCGGCCCTCGGAGATCAGCCCCCGGTACTTCTCCTTCGACCGGGAGAGACCCCAGCGGTCGATCAGTGCCTCGACCACCATGAAGCCGGCGTTGTGCCGGCTCCGCTCGTATTCGCGGCCGGGGTTGCCGAGTCCGATGACGAGGAAAGGGGCATCGTCACCGGGGCCGGTGTCATCACGGCCTCGTCCAGCGGACCGGCCGAATAGGGACAGGACCTACTCCTTGTCTGAGGAGTCGCCGGAATCCCCGGAGTCGCCGGAATCCCCGGAGTCGCCACCACCGTCGCCGGAGTCGCCGCCTTCGCCGTCTTCGGCGGGTTCGATCGGCTCGCCGTCTTCGCCGACCAGCTCCGGATCGACTTCGACTTCTTCCGGCTCCTCTTCGACGCGCGGCGGCGAGAGGGTGACCAGCGTGACTTCGGAGGGCTCGAAGTCGGTGATGACTTCGAGGTTGCCGGGCACGATCAGGTCTTCGAGGGTCAGCGTGTCGTTGATCTCCATCTCGGAGACGTCGAGCGGGATGCTGTCCGGAATATCGGTCGGCAGCGCTTCGACGGTGACTTCACGGGTCACGTGCTCGAGCACGCCGCCCTGCTTGAAGCCAGGCGCTTCCTCTTCGCCTTCGAGGGCGATCAGGACTTCGGCCTGGATCTTGACGTCGAGGCGGACCTTCTGGAGGTCGAGATGCTGCAGGTCACCGCGGACCGGGTGATGCTGCTGCTCCTTGACCACGACCGGCACCGCGTCGGATCCCTCGATCTGAAGATCGAACAGCGCGTGGCCCGCACCCAGGATCACCCTTGCGTCACGGCTTTCGACGTGAAAGCTGATGGCTTCGGTGCCCTCGGAATAGACAACGCCGGGGACCTTTCCGTCGCGGCGGAGGCGACGGGTGATCCGGGAGCCGAATTCGTTGCGGGTAGATGCGGTGAGAGTTGCGCGTGTCGAAGACATAGGACGGATTAGCATAGAGAAGCCCGTACGCTTAAGGCATGTCGGATGAGACCAAAATCCCCAAAGGTCGGGTTCGCCGCTCGGCGAAACTGGGTTCGGTGGTGGGTTCGCAGGGTGCCCGGTACGCGGGCACCAAGACCTCGAACCTCGTCCGAAGTGACGATTCGGCTCAGGAGAAGCTCGATGATCGGCACGCTGAGACGGCCATCAAGATGGTCGAAGCCCTCGGCCAGATGAAAGGCGCGGCGATGAAGATCGGCCAGTTCGCCTCCTTCATCGACACCGAGTTCATCCCCGAGGAATACCGCGAGACCTACCAGGAGCAGTTGGCAAAGCTTCGAACCGACGCTCCCTCGATGCCCTGGGAGGACGTGGTCAAGGTGCTCGAAAAGGAATACGACGGCGTGCCACTGGACGAGATGTTCGCTTTCATCGAGGAGCAGGCCGTCGCCGCCGCCTCGATCGGGCAGGTCCACCGGGCTGAACTCCTGGATGGCCGCAAGGTGGCGGTCAAGATCCAGTACCCCGGCGTGGCCGAAGCTCTGGAATCCGATCTGCGCAACGCCGGCATGCTGGTTCACCTTGCCCGAGCCCTGGCCCCCGGCCTCGACGCCAAGGAAGTGGTCAAGGAGCTGCGCGAGCGGGTGCTCGAGGAGCTCGACTACGAGTACGAGGCGCAGAACCAGCGCTCCTTCGCGCGCGCCTACCGCGGCCATCCGTTCATCTTCGTGCCCGACGTGATCACGCGGCTGTCGCGGCGCCGGGTGCTGGTGACCGAGTTCGTGGAAGGTGTCGGGTTCGACGAAGTCAAGGAACTCAGTCAGGAAGAGCGCAGCCGCTTCGGCGAGATCATCTTCCGCGGCAGCTTCGGCTCGATCTACCACCTGCAGCACTTCAACGCCGACCCCCATCCCGGCAACTACATCCTGATGGCGGACGGCCGCATCGCTTTCCTCGACTTCGGCATGACCAAAAAACTCGACCGCGAGCAGATCGAGCTCGAGCAGCGCGCGGTCGACGCGGTGGTCCGGGACGACCCCGAAGGTCTGCGCGACGCCCTGCACGAGCTCGGCTTCATCAAGAAACCGTCGAAGCTCGACGCTGTCCACCTGATGGACCACGTCAAGGCGATCGGCGGCTGGTACATGGAGGACAAGGAGATCGAAGTCAACCCGACCCTGGTCATGAAGATGATCGAGGCGACCCACGACCCGCGGTCCGAGTACTTCGACCTGATGCGGCGCGAATCGATCCCGGCCGACGAGCTGATGGGCCGCCGCATGGAGATCGGCGTGTTCGCCGTCCTCGGCCAGCTGCGGGCCAAACGCAACTGGTACCGGATCATGCGGGAATGGGTCTACGCCGATAAGCCCGCGACCGAACTCGGCCGCCAGGAATGGGAGTACTTCGAGTCCCGCGGAGTCGAGCAGGTCCCGGGCATCGCCAAAGAATAAGGCGCCCAAACCGCTTCACTCATGAAGATGAAATGTCAGTTTCGCTGTGCGGTTTGGGCGGTGGTGCGGCCCTTGCTCACGGAGCGGTCGACGCTACGCGGTAGGTTGAACGCATGTTCAAACGGATCAAGAGTGGCTGGCAGCTGACCAAGAAGAGCTGGGCGATCCTAAAAGATGAGCCCGGCCTGATCAGGTTCCCGATCGTCGGCGGAGTGATCGCTCTCCTGATCGCGATCGTCCTGATCGGACCCGGCCTCTATTTCTTCGAAGCGAAGCCCGTCGCGCTCGGTGTCGTGCTGATCGCCATCGGCACCTACCTCTCATCGTTCGTCATCTATTACTTCGCGGTCGGCCTGGCCCACAACGCCGATCGACGCATGCAGGGCGAGGAGGTCGAGTTCAAGGACGGCATGGCACTGGCCAGCTCGCGCATGTCGGCGATCGCCGGCTGGGCCTTCGTCGCCACCGTGGTCATGACCGTGATTCGCGCGATCCAGGAGCGCTTCGGCGTTGCCGGAGCGATCTTCGGCGGCCTGGCCGGCGCCGCCTGGGGCGTCCTCTCTTTCCTGGCTGTGCCGGTGATTGCGATTGAGGGCACTGGTCCGATCGCAACCCTCAAACGCTGCGGCAGCCTGGTCAAGAGCGGCTGGGGAGAGCAGGTCACCGGCACGATCGCGATCGGCGGTGCGGTCTTCCTGATCGGCTTCCTGCCGGCCACACTCCTGATCGTCGCCGGAGTCCTCGTCTTTGCCAGCACCGGAGTCGGCGGCGGCGTCCTGATCGCGCTCGGCGTGGTCATCCTGATCATCGCCGCCCTGATCCAGCAGGCCCTCTCGACCATCTTCGGAGTCGCGCTCTACCGGTTCGTCTCGACCAAGCAGGCGGTCGGCGGCTTCACCACTGAAGAGATGCAGAGCGCCGTACGCACGAAGAAAGGCAAGCTCGGCAGCGGGCCCGGCATGCCTTCCACTTCGTCAACGACGATCTAGAACAGCCTCGGGTCGTTCGAGCAGATTCCGTCGACTCCGAGGGCGAGCATCTTGTCGATCAGCTCGCGGTCGTCGATCGTCCAGACGTTGAGTTTCACACCGGCGGCCCTGGTCTCCTTGACCAGAGCCGGAGTGACCACGCCGTAGAAGGCCCAGATCGCATCGATCTCGACCCCGAGTTCGGCAATGCCCTGGCGCACCAGGCGTGGCATGCGCCGGCGCACTGAAGCGAGGCCGACCAGGAGCGCCGGCTTCATCCAGAACGGTTTCGAGAGCCAATCCCTGGTCACCTTCGGCACGGTCCAGCCGAGGCTCACTTCGGGCGCGAGCTCACCGATCGCCTTGACGGTCGAGACCTCCATGGTCGAGACGGCGATGCGCCCGGCGATGCCGTGACCGCGAGCCGCTTCGACGATCTCGGCCTCGCGTCCCGGCAGCTTGATGTCGAGGTTGATGATCACCTTGTCGAGTGGCGGGCGGGTGAAGGCCTCGAGCGCGTCGTAGAGGGTCAATTCCTCCTTTGCCGCGGCGGTGGGCCAGTCGTGTGCCACCACTAGCGGCGTGCGCTGGTCCAGCGGGATGTCGGGGTGTCCGCTCTCGAGCCAGAGCACGTCGAGTTCGATCACGTCGACGCCGATCTCGACCGCTTTCTCGAAGGAGGCGACCGTGTTGCCGGGAACCAGCTTGTCGGCCCCTTTATGTCCAATTCGGGTGAATGTCACGTTAGGGCTGTTCTGCTCCAGATAATTCGGAAATAGCGCAAAACGCGGGCCAGAAGGGCTGTCCTAGAAGAGCTGGTTCTCGCCGGCGAAGATCTCCGACACCGAGGCGTCGGTGAAGATGCGCCGGATCGAGTCGCCGAGGGTGCCCGCGGTCGAAAGCACGGTGATGTTGTCCGGAGCGCCGCGGCGCAGCGGGATCGTGTCGGTGACGACGATCTTTTCGAGTCCGGACTTCTCGTAAGGCAGCCGCTCGTAGGCGGGGTAGGAGAACACACCGTGGGTGGCGCAGGCGATCACGCTCGAGGCGCCTTCTTCAAGCACGGTGCGGGCCGCGGCACAGAGCGTGCCGGCGGTGTCGATCATGTCGTCGGAGATGATCGCGATTTTGTCCTTGACGTCGCCGACCACGTAGCCGATCTCGGCCACCTGCTGAGCCGGGCGCTCTTTCTCCATGATCGCCCACTCGGTACCGATCTTGCGGGCGAAGTTGCGCGCAGCCTTGGCCCGGCCGGCGTCAGGAGAGACCACAACGAGGTCTTCGGCGTTGTACTGGTCGGTGAACCACTGGGTCAACATCGGCATCGCGGTCATGTGGTCGACCGGAATCGTGAAGAAACCCTGGATCTGGCCGGCGTGGAGGTCCATGGTCAGGACTCGGTCGATACCGACCGATTCGAGGGCCCGGGCCACGACGCGGGCGGTGATCGGCTCGCGGGGTGCCGACTTCTTGTCCTGACGCGCGTATCCGAACCACGGCATCACGGCGATGATGCGATGGGCCGAAGCGCCCTGGGCGGCGTCGGCCATGATCATCAATTCCATCAGGGAGTCGTTCGGGGTCATGCCCGTTTCTTCGTTGGCGCAGGTCGACTGCACCAGGAAGACGTCGGCACCGCGGATCGATTCCTCGTAACGCCCGTAGATCTCACCGTCGGAGAAAGTCTTGAGAGTCACGTCGCCGAGGCTCAGAGAGAGCTTCGAGGCGATCTTGGAGGCCAGGTCCAGGGAACTGCGGCCGCCGAAGACCATCGCCCGCTTCGAATAGTCGTGCGGGATCGTCGTCGAGTCAGCGGCTGTCGGCTCGGTGATGCTCACGAATCTGGTTCCTCTTCTTTGTCGCGGGCCTTGCGGCGCTCGGCGTACTCTTCAATGGTTCTCTGGTCTCCGCGGCTGACCGCGAGCGACCTCGGGGGGACATTCTCTCTGATTACGGATCCGGCGCCAGTGTAAGCGTCAGCGCCGATCTCTACCGGTGCGACCAGCATCGTGTCAACCCCCACCCGCGCGCCGGGACCAACCACGGTCCGGTGTTTGCGCATTCCGTCGTAGTTGGCGGTGATCGTGCCGGCGCCGAGATTGGCGCCTTCGCCGATGTCGGCGTCGCCGATGTAGGAGAGGTGTGGCACCTTGGCCCCAGCCCCGACGACCGAGTTCTTGATCTCGACGAAGGTCCCCGCCTTGGAGCCGTCTTCGAGCTGTGCGCCCGGCCGCAGGTAAGCGAAGGGCCCGACCTGACAGTCGTCCATCACTTCACAGAGGACCAGATGCGAATGGAGGATCCGGCTGCGGGCACCGATGCCCGAATTGATCACCGTCGAATGCGGGCCGATCACGGCCGAGGGGCCGATTTCGGTCACACCGCGAAGCGAGGTACCCGGCTCGATCCGGGCGTCGGCCCCTACGAGCACATCGGCGTCGATCCAGGTCGACGCGGGATCGACGATGGTCACGCCGGCCAGCATGTGGCCTTCGAGGATGCGACGACGGGCTTCAGCCTCGACCGCGGCCAGGTCCACCCGGCTGTTGACGCCGAGGTTGACCGCGGTGTCTTCGGCGATGTGTGCCGAGACCCGCTCGCCACGCCCGCGCATGACCGCGAGCACGTCCGGAAGATAATACTCCCGTTGGGCGTTGTCGCTGTTGATCTCATCCAGGGCGGAAGCGAGCGATTCGCCGGAGAAGACATATGTGCCGGAGTTGATCTCCTTGATCTCGAGCTCGGCCGCGGTCGCGTCACCGGCAACCTTCACCTCGACGATCTTCTCGACCGCGTCATCGCTGTCGCGGACCACCCGTCCGTAGGCGCCGGGCTCCTCGAGGATCGCGGTCATCACCGTGGCCGATGCCCTGTCGCCGCGATGGGTGGAAAGCAGTTCACTGATCACGGTCGCCGAAACCAGCGGCACGTCGCCGGAGAGCACCAGCACCTCGGACGATTCGCGGACGATCCCGATGGCCGCGCGGACCGCCCCGCCGGTGCCGTCCGACTCCGGCTGGACGACGGTCTCGACGTCTTCGGGCAGCGCATCACCGAGATCGAGGTTCGGAGAGACGATCACCGCGACCCGCCCGACCCCGGCCGAGCGGGCGGCGAGGATCGGCCAGGTGATCATCAGTCGGCCGCAGACCGGGTGAAGGACCTTGGGCAGGGAGGAACGCATCCGCGTGCCTTCGCCCGCGGCCATGATCAATGCGGTGGTGGAACTGCCTGTCAAGCGATGCTCCTTACGTCAGGAATCCTGCCCTAGCTGCTTGGCGGCCGAACCGGCCATGAGCAGGACGAAGCCGGCAAAGATGAAGTCGATTCCGAGCAGCAGGCCGATCGCCCAATCCTTGGTGTTATCGAGGTCGGCGATGATGATCAGGCCGATGATCAGGGAGAGCACGCCATTGACGGCGACCCACCCGGCACCCTCCGTTCCGCGCTGGCTGGCGGCGACGGCGATCTTGACGACGCCCATGAGAATGAAGTAGATGGCGAGGACCGCGGTCAGAAACTCAACGCTTCCGTCAGTATTTGTCAGCAGAATGATTCCGGCGATCAGCGCCACAAGGGCCCAGAGAATCCTCACGATCAGTCCGCCCGCACCATGCACCAGGAACGCGGATCCGAAGATGAAGAATGAGGCGATCACCAGCACCCATCCGGCGAATCCAACGACCACGTAAGACGTGAACAGCGGAAACAGGATGGCCACTATCCCGAGGATGATCAGCGTGATGCCGACCCCCTTGAACAGACCACTGCTGGCGGCGACCTCTGCGTTTACTTCACTCTCGGTTTCCATGGACCACACTCTAGCCGCGCCGGTGGCTGCTGACGGTGCCCCCGGAACTCTGAACGTTCGCGTCCAGATAGAGTCTCGGACCTGTTCCGGGGTGGGGTAACCGGCTAACCCACCGGGTTTTGGTCCCGGCAATGGAGGTTCGAGTCCTCCCCCCGGAGTTGATTTACGTGTACCTCCGTGTTTAGCTGTCCCTGGAGCCGGGCAAATCGGCATCGAACGATCTACGGTCGCTTCGGCGTGATGAAGGAGTCCTGGGTCAACCTGCTCTACAACCTCGGGCAGATCGCCGGAGAGGGCAATTACGCGCCTGCCGGTTCCGACGACTCGGCCGACCTCACCGGCTGGAAGGCCCTGCTCGACGCCGGCGAGCCGTACGACGGTCGCCCCGAGACGCAGGCGATCCTCGATGACATAACCAAACACCACTCTTCGTATTACATCGACCACTCGGTCGCCCCGGCCCCGCTGCTGATCTCGAACGGTTTCACCGACGACCTCTTCCCGGTCGACGAAGCGATCCGCTTCTACAACCGGACCCGGGCCCAGTACCCGGGCAACCCGATCGGCCTCTTCCTCAACCCGAACAGCGGCCACATGCGCGGCATGTCGAAGGCCGACGTGCCCGCGGCCCAGAAGGAACTCGAGAACAAGTGGGTCGATTTCTACCTCAAGGGCGCCGGTTCGAAGCCGCCCGCGGCGGACGGCGGCTACACCGTCCTCGGTTCCCCGACCGTGGTCGCCGGCATCAAGCAGGCGGGCGGCAACTCGCAGATCGCCGCGCGCCTGGTCGACGTCTCTCCCGACGGTCTCAGCAAGATCCTGATCGCACGAGGCGTCTGGCGCCCGGCCAGCGGCACCCAGGTCTTCCAGCTCCACGCCAACGGCTACAAGGTCGAGACCGGGCACGTTGCCCGGCTCGAGCTCCTGGCCAAGGACGCCTCGGGTCCGGCCGGCGCCGCCCTCAACTACGTCCGGCCGTCCAACGGCCAGACTGAAGCGACGATCACCAACCTCGACCTGCGGATCCCGGTAGCTGAGGAGCCCGGCGCCCTCGACGGCCTGGTGACCAAGCCGGCACCCAAGGTCCTGCCGAACCGTCCCGGGGTCGAACTGGCTCCCGGCTACGGCAAGATCGGATCGGTCCCGGTCAGCACGGTTGGCAAGAAGCGGCTCCAGGTGGTCGGCAAGCTCAAGGCAAACGGCAAGAAGCTGAAGGTCCGAGTGCGCTGCGCCAAGTCGGCAACCACCTGCCCGAAGACGGCACTGGTGGTGCGTAAGGGCAAGGCGAAGATCGCCTCACGCAAGGGGATCACGGTCGGCAAGGGCAAGACGAAAACGGTCTCGCTGAAGCTGACCCGCAAGGCGCGCAAGCTGATGAGCTCGAAGGGCCGGAACCTGAAGGGCTTCAAGGCGAAGGTCACGATCAGGACCAACGGCCTGAAGAAGCGCACGGTCACCCGCACTGTCAAACGTGTCGGCAAGGTTCGCTGACCCGTCCGGCTTCGTGAACGCGGGTGACCCTGACCCGCAACTTGTTCCTTACCACTGCGTTCTATAGAGTGGCCCGGCTCGGGCGGCAGGTTTTGCCCGGGCACCATTGGGAAAATAGGAGAGACGGAGACTTAATGCGTAAGCTTTTACTGCTGATCGTCACAGCCGTGGCGACTTTGGCCTTCACCCAGTCCGCCAACGCGGCGATCACTGAGGTATTCGACGGCAACGGGGACGTCCCCTGCACCACCCAGGTCGGTGGCGCTACTGACGGACAGGTCTGGTGTGGAACCGGATCTTCCTCAGCCGGAAACGTCAGCTCCTCGCCTGGAGTCGACAACGTTCCGATTGATGTCAACGTCGCCTTCCCGAACGCCACCACCTACGGTGTCGGGCCTTACCCGGTCGTAATGCAGTCCCACGGATACGGCGGCCGCAAGTTCCCCTTCGCCCAGATGCAGCGCTGGCTCCTCAAAGGCTACGCGGTGTACTCACAGACCCAGCGCGGTTTCGGCTACTCCTGCAAGGACAACCCCGCCGCCGCCGGCTGCGCCAGCGGTTACGTCCATCTGATGGACTTCCGTTTCGAAATTCGCGATGCGCAGATCCTGCTCGGCCGCTTGGTCGACGAAAACGTGATCCAGCCGACCAAGATCGCCACGACCGGTGGCTCCTACGGTGGCGGGATGTCGATGTCGCTGGCCGTGCTCAAGGACCGGGTCATGGACCTGGACGGATCACTCCACCCCTGGGAGAGCCCGCTCGGCACCGACATGGAGATCGCCGTCGGAACTCCGAACATTCCCTGGACCGAACTCACTTACGCGCTCGCCCCGAATGGCAACAACCTCGACTACATCAAGGACGCCAGTTACTTCGGACGCACCGGTGTGATGAAGGAATCCTACATCCAGGGTCTTGCGGCTTCCGGCCGCAACGCACCCGCCGGAAGCGACCCGCAGGCCGACATCCTCGGCTGGAAAGCACTGCTGGACGCTGGTGAGCCGTACGACAACAACCAGGCTGTAGCCGACATGAAGACCGAGATCAACACGTACCACTCCTCGTATGGTCTCCCGCCGACTCAGGCACCGGCACCGCTGCTGATCAGCAATGGCTTCACCGACGACCTGTTCCCGGCCGACGAGGCGACGCGCTTCTACAACCGTTCGCGTGCCCAGTTCCCGGGTACTCCGATCAGCCTCTTCTTCGGTTCATTCGGTCATCAGCGTGGTCAGACCCAGGCCAACGTCAGCGCGGCATTCCAGGCGCTCGAAGAACAATGGGTCGACTTCTACCTCACGGACACTGGATCGCAGCCGCCCTCGGACGTAACCGCTTACACACAGACCTGCCCGAACGGAACCGCCGGTGGAGGTCCGTACAACGCGACTGACTGGGCTTCGATCGCCCCGGGTGAGATCCGTCTCCTCGATGCAAACGATCCCAAGAGGATCGACCCCGACGGTGGCAGCTTCGGAGTATCGGCGGCCTTCAATCCGCTGACCGCCGGGCAGAATCCCTGTGGCGCCCCCGATGGCTCGCGCGAATTCGGTTCCGCGAACTACTCGCTGCCGAAGGCCCCGGCCGGTGGATACACCGTCCTCGGATCGACCACGGTCGTCGCCAAGATCAGCCTGCCGGGTGACAACTCGCAGATCGCCGCCCGCCTGGTCGACGTCTCGGCCAACGGTCAGACCAAGACCCTGGTGTCGCGAGGCCTCTGGCGTCCGACGCAGAGCGGCTTCCAGGTGTTCCAGCTTCACGCCAACGGATGGAAGGTCGACACTGACCACGTCCTGAGGCTCGAGCTGCTGCCGCGGGACTCGGCGCAGGCCGCCCCGGGTGGATTCCTGTCCAACTACGGTCGTCCGTCGAACAACCAGCAAGTGGCGACTGTCAGTTTTGTCGACCTGAGGATCCCCGTCGCGGAATCCCCGGGTTCACTCGGCGGAATGGTCACGGCTCCGGCTCCGAGGGTCCTGCCGGACCGTCCCGACGTTGAGCTGGCCAAGGGCAACGAAGGAATCGGGTCGATCACGATCGCGGACTACACGGCCGATACCGATCCCTGCCCGGCAGGAACCACTGGCACCACCCCGCCTGACTGCACCCCCGACGCCTGCCCCGTGGGCCAGACCGGCACCCCGCCGAACTGCCAGGACAAGCCGGTGACCGGACCACTCAAGATGGTCGCCCGGCCAACGGTCAAGGGCAAGAAGATGCGGGTCAACCTGCTCTGCTCGGCCAAGTACGACTCCTGCACTACGGCAAAGGTTGCAGTCAGGGCCGCGGGCAAGGTCCGCGGCTTCAAGAAGCCGCTGCTGGCCAAGCGCGGAGGCATCACGGTGAAACCGGGCAAGACCAGCCGGGTCTACATGAACCTGACCACCAAAGCCCGGAAGATATTCCGTGACACGACCTACAGGAAGAATGGCCGGAAGCGGATCCGCAAGGGTGTCCGAAAGGTTAGGGCAAACGTGCTGATCAACGGCAAGAATTACGGGGTACGCACGGTCCTCAGGATCGGGACGGTCCGGTAACAACCGGAACCCCGAAGGTAAACCCCGTCGAGCGATCGGCGGGGTTTTCTTTTTGCATAAGTGCGGGCTTAACTCGCTTCCACGGTTATAAATTGGTGAAACGGGTAGGGAAGGCCAAGTAAGTCTGAAAGTGATCCGGCCCACCGGGGGCCGGTCCAGACGCAGTTTCAAACAAATGGGAGATTCATGCGCAAGCTTGCAGTTCTGGTCGTCACCTTGGCGGCTCTGACCTTCGCCCAGTCCGCTGAGGCGGCCATTACCGAAGTCTTCGACGGAAATGGCGACATCGCCTGCACGACACAGGGGCCCGGGCCCAATGTAGGCCAGCGCTGGTGCGGTACCGGTCAGTACGACCAGAACAACAACACGCGCAGCACCGTGCAGTCCTTCGACGGGGTGCCGATCGACGTCAACGTCGCCTTTCCGGACGAGTCTCAATTCGGAGCCGGGCCTTACCCGCTGATGATGATGTTCCACGGCTACGGTGGCGGCAAGATCAACTTCACGGGGATGCAGCGCTGGCTCGACAAGGGCTACGCGGTGTTCAGCCAGACCAACCGCGGATTCCATGAATCCTGTGGCACCCCGACTTCGAAGCTGGCCGACCTCGACTGCACCACCAAGGGTTTCGCGAGACTGGATGACACTCGTTACGAGGTGCGTGACTCCCAGATCTTCTCCGGAACGCTGGTCGACGAAGGTCTGGTCAGCCCGACCAAAATCGCCGCCAGTGGCGGCTCATACGGTGGCGGCATGTCGATGGCACTGGCTGCGCTGAAGAACCGGGTAATGATGCCGGACGATTCCCTCGTCCCGTGGAAGAGCCCGGTCACCCTGACCCCGATGAGCCTTGCAGTTGCGCTCCCGAACATTCCGTGGACCGATCTTGCTTATTCGCTGGTCCCGAACGGCAGCAATCTGGACTACATCGAGGATTCCTCCTATTTCGGCCGGTTCGGCGTGATGAAGCAGTCGTTCGTCAACGGCTTGTACGTCAGCGGCCTCGCCGCCTTTGGCAACTACGCCCCGCCGGGACTCGAGCCCGACGCCGACCTGACCGGCTGGAAGAATTACCTCGACGCCGGCGAACCGTATGACGGCAGTCCCGAAGGCCAGGCAATTCTCGAAGAGATCCAGACGCACCATTCTTCGTACTTCATCGATCACAGCCAGGCGCCAGCGCCGATGCTGATCTCGTCCGGATTCACGGATGACCTGTTCCCGGTCAACGAAGCTACCCGCTATTACAACCGCACCAGGGTCGAGCACCCGGACTCCTCGGTCGGACTCTTCTTCGGTGACTTCGGCCACCAGCGGGCCCAGAACAAAGCAGTCGTTACCAACGCCCGGATCGCACTCGAGAACACCTGGGTCGATCACTACCTTGGCGGGGTCGGACCTGTGCCCGTGGCGGATGTGACCGCTTACACCCAGACCTGTCCTTCGGGCGCGGCTGACGTTGGCCCGTACGTATCGGCTGACTGGGCTTCGTCCGCGCCCGGCGAGATCCGGTACCTCGGCGGTGACGGCACCGAGACTGTTCAGCCAATCGGCGGCGATCGCGCGGTCGGCAGCGCCTTCAACCCCGCTCCGTCCGGCCAGGCCTGCACGAGCGCAGCCGGCGCCAAAGAAGCGGGCACCGGCAACTACGAGCTCGATCCCGCTCCAGCAGGGGGTTTCACGATTCTTGGTTTACCCACTGTGGTCGCGAAGATCGAGCAGGCCGGTGATAACTCCCAGATCGCGGCTCGCCTCGTCGACGTTTCACCCGACGGCACCAGCAAAACCCTGGTGAGCCGGGCTATCTGGCGCCCGTACAATGACGGCTTCCAAGTGTTTCAATTGAACGGCAACGGCTGGAAAGTCGACGAGGGTCATGTGTTGCGGCTGGAACTGCTTCCGTTCGACGGCGGCGATGCCAACGCGTCGACCGGAGTACTCAGCAACTACGGCCGACCGTCGAACGGCCAGCAGGTCGCGACGTTCAGCCGTATGGATCTGAGAATCCCGGTGGTCGAACAGCCGGGCGATCTCGGGGGACTGGTCAAGGCTCCGGCTCCAAAGGTGCTGCCCGACCGCCCCGGGGTGGAACTGGCCAAGGGCTACGAAAGCATCGGCTCGATCACGCTCGATGATTACGCGAACGGGGTCGAGCCACCCTGCCCGGAAGGCACGATCGGTACGACGCCGCCCGACTGCCAGCCCCCGGAGTGCCTTGGCGCCCAGGCCGGTAGCCAGCTCGACTGCGGACCCGACACAACCATTCGGGGAACGGTCAAGGTGACCGGAAAGGTCACCTTGAAGGGCAAGGTCCTGAAGGCGAAGGTCAAGTGCGGAACCGGCAACGATTCCTGCTCGAAGATCGGCCTCGCCTTCAAGGGTGCGCCGAAGAAGGGCAAGAAGGGCAAGGACCTGGTAATCGCCAAGGGCAAGGGCCTCACCGCCAAGCCCGGGCAGACCAAGACGGTCACGCTCAAGCTGACCGGTAAAGCCCGGAAGTTCTTCAAGGACCGCAGGCACAGGGGCAAGAAGGTCAGAGGCCCGAACTCATTGCGCGCCAAGGTCCTCGTGAACGGCAAGTCGGCCGGCTTCAAGACCGTGAAGCGTGTGGCCAAGGTAAAGTAGCCGCGAGTGTTGTAGCGGGACGGCAAGGGGCCGTCCCGCCAATCAATTCAATAGGGAGATGGGGAAGTAGTGCGAAAGCTCGGCGTTCTGTTCGCCTTCATGTTCACGCTGGCCGTGCCGGCAATGGCCAATGCCGCAATTACTGACGTGTTCGGCGGCGAACTGTCCTGCACGACTCAGGGCGTCGGCCAGTACGAAGGACAGCGCTGGTGCTCCGGCCCCGGCGGTGACCCCTCAAGCCCCAACCCGGACAACCCCCGGTCCCAATAAGGCCGTGGAAAACACCGTGCCGAGCTGGGACGGCACTCCGATCGACGTCAACGTCGGTTTTCCCGACTCCTCCGAATTCGGCGACGGGCCGTACCCGATGGCGACGTACTTTCACGGCTTCGGCGGCGGCAAAGAGGGGTTGAATGGCGACCTGCAGCGTTTCCTTGACCAGGGCATCGCAGTCTTCAGCATGACCGAACGCGGTTTCCGGTTTTCGTGCGGGCAGTCGAACGCGATCACCGCCCTGGATGCCGATACGGCCGGAGCTTGTGACGACGGCTTCATCCACCTGATGGACACCCGGTACGAAGTCCGTGACGCCCAGTACCTGGTGAGTCTGCTCGCCGACGAAGACGTGATCCTGCCGAAGAAGGTCGGTTCGGTCGGCGCCTCTTACGGTGGCGCCAAGCCCGTCAACCAGGTCGAAGTCAAGACCCAGGTATGCCCGTACAGCGAGCCATCGGGCGGTCCCTACACCGCACCCAACTGGGCCGCGATGTCGAAGGGCGAACTGTTGCTCAAGGACACCGGGAGCCACGTGATCGAGTCCGACGCGGGCAGCAACGACAACGCTGTCTCGTTCTCGACGCTCAACCCGGGCTGCACCCAGGTCGCCGAAGACCACGAACCGGGCACCGTCGAATTCGACTTCGGCACCGTGCCGGCCGGCGGCCTGACCCTGATGGGCGCGCCGACCATGATCGCCGATGTCTCGGTGGCCAATGGTGCCGAGTCGCAGATTGCCGCAAGGCTGCTCGAGATCTCGACCGACGGCCTGGAGCGCATCATCGCGCGCGGGCTGTACCGTCCCGATGCTTCGGGTGCGCAGGTCATACAGCTCCACGGCAATGCCTACAAGTTCGAACAGGGCACCAAGATCCGCCTGCAGCTTCTGCCGAAGGACGGACTGCCGGGAGTGCCGCTCGGCTCCTACGCACGACCCTCGAACGACCAGCGTGACGTGACCATCAAGAACGCCGAGATCCGCCTGCCGGTCAAGGAAGCCCCCGGCGCCGCCGGCGGCATGGTCACCACGACCTCCCCCAAGATCCTGCCCGCGGGAGCGGAGCTCGCCGGTGATTACTCCGGAGTCGGCTCGATTCCGATCAGCGAGTGGAACCGGGTCGATCTGCCGACCGACATCGGCCTGATCAGCGTCAAAGGACCGCTCAGGGCCAAGGGCAAGAGCGTCAAGGTGAAGATCTCCTGTGCCGCCAAGTACGACGAATGCAAGCCCGGCAAGTCGAAGACTGTTGCCATCAAGATGAACAACAAGGCGCGCAAGCTGTTCCGCAACCACCTGGTCGGCCCGAAGGGCGGACCGAAGCGCAGGGTCAAGGGCGTGAAGAAGCTGCGGGTCCAGGTCGCGATCTACAGCGGCAAGAATCGCGCCGGCCTGAAGACCGTGATCAAGCGCGTAGGACGCGTCAAGTAGTCAGGCAGTTCAGGTCTTACGTTCTCGGGATCGCCCTCGTGGAGAGGCGATCCCGAGGACGCGCATCGCCTTGATGCCGAGGCCGAGCCGTTCGCGGCCTTCGGTCGCGGTGGCGTCGTGCCCGCTCAGGTCCCGGATCCGCTCCAGGCGGTAACGGATGGTGTGGCGGTGGGTGAACATCTGCTTGGCGGTGGCCGGCACGTTGGCGTCGCTGTCGAGGTAGGCCTCGACGGTCGCCACGAGATCGGTCTCGTACTGCTCGTCGTAAGTGACCAGAGGCTCGACGGTCTCGGCGTAGAAGCTGTGCAGCTCTTCGTCGCTGGTGCCGAGCAGCAGACGATAGGCGCCGGTTTCTTCGAAGGCGATCGGCGAACGGCCCTCGGCCTCGCCGACGTTCAGCGCGAGGTGGGCTTCGCGGGACGCCCGCTCGAATTCAACCGGGATGGTCGCGATACGCGAGCGGGAGATAGTCACGTTGAGGCCGCTGAGCGAACGTGGCAGTTCGCGTTCGAGCGCCTCTTCGACCTTGATCAGCCGCTCCTCCTCCGGCGCCGGCACGATGATGCCGACGATCGAGCCTTCTTCAACCTCGCTCATCGCCGCGATCGAACCGGGCGCCGCGGCCCGCAGGGTGCGCACGGTCATGTCGAGGACCCGGGCGCGCCAGTCCCCGTCCTGGGCTGAACCCGCGTGGGCCCGGACCATGATCACGCCGCCGCCACGGGAGATGTCACAGCCGACTTCCTGGGCCCTGGTCACGATCTCATCCGGGTCGATCAGGGTGCCGTCGAGGATCGCCCTGACCGCGTCCGAGACCGCGCCTTCGTTGCCCCATTCGGCCGACCGGGCGCGCTCCACCTCGAGCGCCGCCAACGCCGCCAGGATGTCGAGCGTGTCCTGATCGGCGGCTTCGCCGAGGTATCTCACCTCGCCGACCGGGTCGTCACCGAGCACGAGTTCGATCACCGTCGCGCCTTTGCCCCGGGCGGTGAGCTTGCCCTCCTGCGCCTGGGTCGACCCGGCCACGGCCAGCACGATCCCGGAGCGGTCAAGGAAAGCGATCGGCAGCCCGAGGACGTCCGCCGCGGCGCGCGCCAGGCCGGGAAGGCCGCGACCGGCCAGCACCGGACTGGCCAGACGGGCGGCACCCGCCACCTTGGTCGCGGTCGCCGGGTTCACCCGCTGGACCAGGGGAAGAAGTCAGTGACGATGATGTCGTGGGACCACAGGACGTAGAAAATCCCGACCAGGACGCCCACGGTGACCAGCGTGCCGAGGATGAAGATCGAGAGGAAACCCGCGGCCAGCTTTTCCGGCCAACGCCCGTACGAGCTCATGGCCGGAACCATGATCAGGACTACGAATGCGGTCAGGCTGACCACTGAAGCGGCACCCAGGAGCCACCAGTTTTGTGAAAGTGCGATGACCATCGAACTTAAGTCTTGCGTAACTGGCCCGCGAGCAGGGCTGCGACCGCGAAGAAGGCGAAACAGAAGGCGCCGAGGGCCCAGCCGGCGTTCACATCACTCAGGTAGTGGACTCCGAGGTACACCCGGCTGAGTCCGACCAGGGCAGTGACCGCGATGCCGCTGAGGACGAGCGCCGTCTTGCGCACCATGTCCGGGCGGAGACGAACCGCGATCGTGATCGCGAACCACACGTAGAAGACGGAATGGGCGGCATGACCGCTGGGAAACGAGGAGTCCGCGTAGCTGACAAGGCCCCCGGTCGGGCGAGGCCGGTCGACCGCGTCTTTGAGGATGTCGATGCCATAGAAGATCGCCACCGTCGAGAGCAGCAGGACCGTGGCCTCGGCCCATTTCTGTTTGATGATCAGCACGGCCGCGGTCACCGCGGTCAGGAAGAGGATCACCGTCGACGAACCGAGGTCGGTGACCACCTTGGCGATGTCGGTCAGCCAGGTCGTCTGGATCAAGTCGACGAAGTCGAAGGCGTTCAGGTCGCCCGGGGTCGGGCCGCCGTCACCGAGGATGATCCCGGTGTAGGCGATGACGATGAAAGCCGAGACCCCGATGATCGAGCAGAGTGTCGTCACCTCCAGCCCGAAGGTGCCACCCGGGGTCAGGCGTGCCACCAAGAAGTCCCACTGCGGCCGCAGCCGGCGGCCCAGCCCGACCAGGGGACGCGTGACCCGGTTGCATTCCATCCCGGCGACCAGCCGGACCCGGTTGGCAGGCACGCGGAGGAACCGGAAGCTGACCAGGCTGATGACGCTGACCACGATCACGGTCCCGATGATCAGCGCGACCAGGCCGACATACTCCGCGGCCGCGTCGATGCTGCGCGCGAACAGGTAGCCGGCCATGATGTGAAGCGTCACCTGGAGCCCGGCCCCGAGGATGCTGTACGGCACGAACGCCCGGTACCGCATTCCGGAGCTGCCGGTCACGAAAGGCGAAAGCGCCCGGACCAGTCCGAGGAACCGGCCGATCAGGACGGTCTTGCCGCCATGCTTCTCGAAATAGTCCTCGACCTGCCTGTACCGCTCTTCCGTGATACCGACCCGGTCACCGTGCTTGATGATGAATTCACGGCCGAGCCGGTGGCCGAGGTAGAAACTGACCGTGTCCCCGAGCACGGCGCAAACCCAGGCGATCGCGATCAGCAGGAAGACGTTGATGACGCCCTGGCCGGCGACGGCTCCCCCGACCAGCAGCGCGGTCTCCCCCGGGACCAGCAACCCGACAAAAGCTCCCGTCTCGAGGAAGGACAGAGCCCCGACCACGAGGTACGTCCAGGCGCCGAGCGCGTTGGCGAACTCGTCGAGCAGGTCCTGAAGGTTGAGCTCCGGGAAGAACTTCCTGTAGAGGAAGAAGATCACTCCAGCGGCGACCACGGCACCGGCGCCGGCGATGGCCTTGCCCCGCGAGGTCTCCGGGATCCTCACAGGCCGGAACCCGCTTCACAGACGATCGCGCCGTCGCCGAGCGACTGTGCGGCCTCTTCGGCCGCGGGCCGCTCCGGGAAGATCCCGAAAAGGGTCGGTCCAGTGCCGGTCATGCCCGTGAATCCGGCGCCGGCGGCCTGGAGCTGCTGTTTGCGAATGCCGATCTCCGGCTTCAGCGTGATCGCCGCCGGCTCGAGGTCGTTGACCAGGAGCCCCGGATAGGCGAGCGGTGAGACGCCCCCGCTGGCGACCGCCCAGAGCCGCCCGGACATCTCGTCGAGTTCTTCCTGGGAGCGTCCCAGTCCGAGCCGGTCGGCTTCGGTGAACACACTTCCCGTGGAGAGTCCGTCTTCGAAGGGCAGCAGCACGATCCAGTGCTCGGCCGGGGCCGTAAGTGTTGTCAGCTTCTGACCGACGCCCTCGACCAGGCATGGGATCGGATCGATTTGCGAGGGCACGTCGGCGCCCAGGAGGATCGCCAGGCCGGCCAGGTCATCGACCTCCCCCACGGCCAGGCGCAGCACCGCGGCCGCGTCGGCACTGCCGCCGCCGAGCCCGGCCTGCACCGGGATCCGCTTGTCGATCTCGATCCTGAGCGGCGGCCGTTGCCAGCCCTCCGAACGCAGCAGCCTCAGGGCTTCGGCGGCGAGGTTCAGCCCGGTCACCGCGGGGCAGACCACTTCGTCACGTTCGGCGTCGGTCACGACCAGCCGGTCCTCCAGGGAGAGCGGCTCGAAGATCGAGGCCAGCTCGTGCAGGCCGTCGTCCCTCCTCGGGCCGAGGTAGAGACACAGATTGAGCTTGGCGGGGGCGCGCAATTCGATCATCGATCAGGGGGTGAGTTGCGGATCGTCGGGCAGGTCGATCATTGCCGAAAACGCCGCGAACTGCTCTGGCGAAACAGCTTCCGCCCGGATACCGGGATCGATCCCGATCTCCTCGAGGGCCCTGCGGGCCGGTTCGAAGGCGCCCGGGATCGCCATGTCCATTGATCGCGGCATCGTCTTTCGCCGGTGACTGAATGCCGCCCGGACCACGGTGCGTATCCGCTCGTCCGGACCCGGGCCGTTCCGCCTGATCGAAACGATCGCCGAATCGACCCGCGGCTGCGGCCGGAAGACGGTCCGGCTGACCTTGCGGACCAGTTTCACCTCACCGGCCAGCTGGGCGAGGACTGACGGTCCGCCGTAAGTCTTCGATCCCGGTGCGGCGCGCAGCCGGTCAGCGATCTCCTTCTGGACCATCACCGACCAGGTCAGGATCGAAGGCAGCTCGAAGATCGACCGCATGATCACCGGTGTGGCCACGGCGTAGGGCAGGTTGGCGACCATCGCGGTCGGCCGGGGTTCGAGAAGGCTGAGGTCGTATTTGACCGCGTCCGCCCAGATTATGGTCACGTTTTCAAGCTGTTCGACCTGCCAGAGCAGCGGTTCGAGCCCGCGGTCGAGTTCGATCACCTGAACTCCGGCGCAAGCGGCCGCCAGGCGTTCAGTCAACACGCCTTGCCCGACGCCGACCTCGAGGACGTGGTCTTCCGGTCCGACACCCGAGTCCTGGACTATGGCGTCAAGCAGATTGGGATCGGCCAGGAAGTTCTGGCCCAGTCTCACCAACCGAATACACGCTGCGCGTTGTCGGTCACGGTCCGGTCGAACTCCTCATACGTCGCCCCTCTGATTTCCGCCAGGAGCTCTGCCGTCTCGACGACGAAGGCGGGCTGGTTGCGGTGCCGGCGCCGGGACTGGGGCGTCAGGAACGGCGCGTCGGTCTCGGCGAGGATCCGGTCTTCGGGGACCTTGGCCGCTGCTTCACGCAGGTCCTCGTTGGCCGGATAGGTGACGTTCCCGGCGAAGGAGCAATACCAGCCCCGCTCGGCCGCCCGCTCGACCCAGGCTGGCGCCGAAAAGCAGTGGAGGATCACCTCCAGCCCGTCATCCGCCCGGTCGAGCATCGAAAACGCCTCGCTCACCGCGGCCTCGCTGCCCTGCGGGTCACGCACGTGGATCACGATCGGCAGATCGAGGGTCGAGGCGATTTCGATGTGGGCCGCAAAAGCGATCCGCTGGTTTTCCGGCTCGGCCGTGTCGCGGTAGAAGTCGAGTCCGGTCTCGCCGATCGCGACGACCTTCTCATGCGCGGCCAGCGCGGTGATGTCGTCGGCCGCCGCGTCGTCGAAACCATCGGCGTCGTTCGGGTGGCGGCCGATCGCGGCGAAGACCTCGTCGTGGGCCTCGGCCAGGGCGATCTGCTCGCGGTTGCCGGCCTCATCCAGGCCGACTGTGAGGATCCGGGTCAGGCCGGCCTCGGCGGCCTGACTCAGAATCTCCTCAGGGCTTTCCTGACACCTCGTCACATGGGAGTGGGTGTCAACCAAAGCGCCTTTCTACTTGTAGAACTTGAAACTGCGTTTCTTGGTCACACGCTTACCAGTCTCAAGGTCCTTGGCAACGACGTTGATTGTGCATCGCGAAGCACGGTAGTTACTTCGCAAGTACTTGAGCGCCACGTTGTTCAGCCTCACGTTGACCGGAATCAACTGATTTCCGGAGATCGTTCCCGAAGCGGAATCTTTGATCGTCCCAGCCGGCGTTCTGACCGCGAATGTCACGTGGAGGCTGCAGTCCTTGCTGCAGCTGGTGACCGCCTTCAGCTTTCGAGCAACCTTCACCTTCTTCTTGCCATCGAACGTGGCCATCTTCACCTTGAGTGGGGCGGCGGTTGCTCCTGCTGTGCTCACAATTCCGCTTACCGCCAACGGCGCTGCCACTAATGCGGTTGTTACGAAAACCTTTCTCATAAAACCCCCTGTCTCGAATCTAAGAGACTTGATCGTAACGACGAGAACGATCTGATGGATCTAAACCTCGCCGGCAATCCTTTCCAATCGTCACCGATTTTCGGCGTTCCAGATCAAGTCACGGAACTGGGTCCCAAAATAGGAGCTCGTCATAGTTCTGCCAGTCCCCCGACTAGTAACTCCGTCCACATAGAGTTCGGTGCTTTCTCCATCATCAGATTCATATTCCGAAAGCCAAGGGCCTCCGCTTGAGCCTTTGGCCATGTTGCATTTTGCAAACATTCCTACGGGTCCAGGGAACAAATAGCTGTAGCGGTCTCCGGCCCATGTGTCTGAGTAACACTGCCTGAGGGTTTGGCCGTTGGCACGTCCAGCCGGATAACCGACCACGTGGGTTCTGCCAACTCGTTGAGAAAACGTCTGATAGCCATACATTCCAGTTATATCCCCGATCGGGACTCCATTCCAGTTACGACTAGTTACGACGGCGCCATAATCAAAGTTCATGCTGATGGGATTTGAATAATTCGCCCATGTTCGGGACACCCACCAGGATTTACCGTAGAACTTCCCAAAGGGAGCACGTCCGTTCTTGTAGGCAGGAGCGAACATGAGACTTCGCGACCAGACTCCTTCCAACTTCAGGCAGTGACCGGCGGTAAGTACGATTCGGCGCGACGGGGTGTAGATCACGGATGCAGAGCAACTACCGATGTAAGGCCCGTAGCGAAAAAACAAACGTCCAATAGCCGGTTGCTGGGCATATACCGGAATATTTCGCTGATGCACTGGCGACGATGCTTCCTTCTTGCGAACAAACCCTCCGCCAACCAGTGGTTCTCGCTTGGCCGCATCCTTCATCCTTTGAGGCGTCCAAAAATCGCGTGACGCTTCCACTTCGTTGGGCGCCGACCTCGAGCTGACTGAACCTTGAGCACTCTGAGTGGCAACCGCCATCATCGAAATGAAAAATGCGGCCATGAAAGCTAACTGGCGCAACGTTGGTACTCCTTCAGTTGAATCTTCCGACGTGGGGCGGGATTGACTTCAATTTCACCCAGCCGCGACCGGCGACATCATGTCCTTCGGCAACATTCAGTGATCCGAAGACTGCCCATCGTAGTCTCTTCTCGAATCTGCGTCCCAACGTCAGGGTGTTTCTACAGTTTGGGGAAAAGCGGCTCGATGCGGCTGACCTTCTGACCGCCGGCGCGCGAGCCGAAATCTTCGAGTTCGAGTCCCTGGTGGCCGAGCGCCTCGAGCAGGACGGCGGTCGAATTCGGCAGGTACGGATGGAGCAGAAGCACGAGGGTGCGCAGGCCTTCGATCAGGCTGTAGAGCACTTGGTCGAGCCGCTCCGCGTCGCCATCGTCCTTGGCCAGGACCCAGGGCTGGCTCTCCTCGACGTAGCGGTTGAGGCGCCGGACCAGCACCCAGATCTCTTCCAGGGCCTGGCTGATCTGGGCTTCGTCGAGCAGGGCCGAGATGCGTGCAGAGATGCCTTCGAAGTCGGCGACGAGCAGTGGGTCCGGATCGGCCTCCGGAACGAGGCCGTCGCGGTAGCGGTCGACCATGGCCAGCGAACGGGAGGCCAGGTTGCCGAAATCGTTGGCGAGCTCGGATTCGTAACGCGACTCGAATCCCTCAGTCGAGATCGATCCGTCCTGTCCGAAGCTGACTTCGCGGAAGCAGTAGAAGCGCAGGGCGTCGGCACCGAATTTGTCGATGACCTCGAACGGATCGAGCACGTTGCCGAGCGACTTCGACATCTTCTTCTCGCCCATCAGCAGGTAGCCGTGGATGAACATGCGCTGCGGCGGCTCGAGACCGGCCGCCATTAGGAAGGCCGGCCAGTAGACCGCGTGGAACTTGAGGATGTCCTTGGCCAGGATGTGCCAGCTGGCGGGCCAGAACCGGTCCGTGAGGTCTTCGCCCTCACGGGCGTAGCCGAGGGCCGAGTAGTAGTTGATGAGCGCGTCAAACCAGACGTACATGACCTGGTCCGGGTCCCAGGGCAGGGGCACGCCCCAGCTCAGCTGCGTGCGGGAGAGCGAGACGTCCCGCAGGCCGCCGCGGATGAACGAGAGTGCTTCGTTTCGGCGGAAGTCCGGCATGATCATCTCCGGGTGCTCCTCGTAGAGCTGCTCGAGCTTCTCCTGGAAGGCGGAGAGCTTGAAGAACCAGTTCTCCTCCTTCTCGCGCAGCAGGGGGATCTCGTGGATCAGGCAGGTGTCGCCGGGGCCGATCTCGTTCTCGTTCTTGAAGTCGGCACAGCGCGGGCAGTACCAGCCCTCGTAGAGGCCCTGGTAGACGTAGCCGTTGTCCTTGACCCGGCCGACCAGCTCCTGGACCCGTTCGATGTGGCCCTGGTCGGTGGTCCGGATGAAGAAGTCATGTGTCGAGTCGACCCGGTTGACCAGGTCCTCGAACTTCGGCGCGTTGCGATCGACCAGTTCCTGGGGCGAGATGCCTTCGGCTTCGGCGGCCTGGGCGATCGGTTCACCGTGCTCGTCGGTGCCGGTGAGCATGAACACGTCCTCCCCGCGCTGGCGCATGTGGCGGGCCAGGATGTCGGCGGCCATGGTCGAGTAGGCGTGGCCGAGATGGGGCTCGCCGTTCGAGTAGTAAATCGGGGTGGTTACGTAATAACTCATGCGTGAACCAGCATAGGGAGAGTGTTGGCGACGGGGCTCAGGCCAGTTCGGCCTGAACCGCGTCCGCAAACAACTCGCCCGTCATCGCCTCGGCTCACGACCGGTCAGGGCCTTGTAGAGGTCGTTGGCGCGGGTTCCGGTGAGCGTGGCGACCACCGTCGCCGCGGCCCGCGGCCGCGCTCCCGACTGGACCAGGCGTTTCAGGGCTTCGACGGCGAAAGCGATGTCCTGACTCTGGCCGGCCGCCTCAGCCGGCGCGATCACGAGCACGATCTCGCCCTTGACCTCGCCCTTGTAACGCAGCGCGAGCTCGGAAAGCGTGCCGCGCGAAACCTCTTCGTGGAGCTTGGTCATCTCGCGGCACACCGCGGCCTGCCGCTCCGGGGCGATCTCGGCCAGTGCTGCCAGTGAATCGGAGATGCGCCGAGGCGACTCGAAGGCGACCACGGTCTCGGTCGAGTTGAGCACCCGTTCCATTTCTCCCGAGCGCTTGGGCAGGAAGCCTTCGAAGCGCCAGCGGTCAGTCGGCAGTCCGGAGACGACCAGGGCCACCGGAATCACCGAGGGGCCCGGCAGGACATTGACCTCGAGGCCCCGGTCGATGCAGGCCCGGATCAGGCGATAGCCGGGGTCGGAGATCGCCGGCATGCCGGCGTCGGAGACCAGGGTGATGCGCTCACCACGTTCGATGCGTTTGACCAGTTCGGTCGCCCGGGACTTCTCGTTGCCTTCGTGGTTGGACACCAGGCGCGGCTTCGGCCGGATCTCGAGCCGTTCGAGCAGGCGGCCGGTGCGCCGTGTGTCCTCGCAGGCGATGTAGTCGGCCTCGACCAGGGCCTCTCGCACCCGCTTGGTGACGTCGTCCATGTTGCCGATCGGGGTCGGCGCGATCGTCAGGCGGCCCGGCATCAGCGCGCGCTTTCGATTTCGATCCGCGCCATCGCCGCGGCGCCGATCATGCCCGCCGCCGGACCAAGCTCGGCCGCGACGACCGGGGTCTGGTCCATCGGGCGCAGCGCCCGGTCACGCAGTTCTTTCCTGACCGGCTCGAGGATCAGCTCTCCCATCGCCATCGCCCCGCCGCCGAGCACGATGACTTCGGGCTGGAAGGCGTTGCTCAGCGACACCAGAGCGTTGCCGAGGTAGTGGCCCGCAGTCTCGATTACGGCGATTGCGGCTTCGTCGCCGGCGTGCGCCGCCACAGTGACTTCGAGACCGCTGATCGGCTGGCCGGCGACAGCGAGCTTGCCGAGGGCGGAATCGGGCTCCCGCTCCGCGGCCTCCTGTCCGGCTTTGCCGATAGCGTTGCCGGAGGCGAAGATCTCGACGCAACCGCGTCCGCGGCAGTTTCCCTGGCACTTCGGGCCGTCGATGTCGACCACGGTGTGGCCGAGTTCGGGCGCGGCGCCGTTCGAGCCGCGGAAGACCTTGCCATCGATCCAGGCCCCGCCGCCGATCCCGGTGCCGAGGGTGAGCATCAGCGCGTGGCTGGTCCCGCGGGCGGCACCATAGAGCGCTTCTGCAAGCATCGCGACGTTGCCGTCGTTGTCGATCACCGCGGGCAGCCCAACCTTTTCGCTGATCAGGTCCCTGACCGGCAGGTTCTCGAGGTCGAGGTTGACCGTGCTGACCGCATAACCACGTTCGAAGTCGATCGTGGCCGGTATGCCGATGCCGATCGCCACGGCTTCGGGACGTGCCTCATGGGCGAGGTTGAGCTGATCGGCCAGGAGGTCTATGACCGACTCCTGCGAATATCCCTTTGAAGGGACCTCGTTGGACCAGACAGTTTCCGGCTGCCCGTTGACGACGCCAACCGCAAGTTTTGTGCCGCCGAGGTCCGCTCCGATCGTTTCGATCTGATTCATCAGCACCATTGTTAACCCTTCATGGCATCTGACGGCGAACAGAGACCCCCGGACCGCCCCGAATACCAGGTCCACCGCTCCCGCAAGGGGCTGTTTTCGCGCTTCCGCAAGCCGGATCTCGACAAACTGAGAGAGAAGTCCCGATCCAAGGGCGGCGGTTCCGCAGCCTCGCGCGAGCGGCAGGACGACGTGCCCTACGAAGTCCACCGCAGCGGCGGGCGCCAGGTGCCCCGCTTCGACGACCGACGCGATCCCGCGATCAAGTCCCCCAGGAAGAAGCGCAAGTGGCTGCGCTGGGTCCTGATCGTGATCGGCGGCTGGATCCTCCTCAGCTTCCTGTCTTTCGCCATTTCGGCCCAGATCCAGTCGATGAAGCTCGACGGAGACGCCAGGGACGCGCTGCAGGGAAGCCCCTGGCTCCTGACCAAAGCCCAGAACATCCTGATCCTCGGCACCGACAGCCGCAGCCCGGACACGCTCGAGCCCGGCGCTGCACAGGAACAGCGCTGCTACGACCAGCAGGCCACCGGCGAGGCGCCGAGCAACGGCTGCGGCGACGCCCGGGCTGACACGCTCATGGTCGTCCGGGCCGGCGGCGGCAAGTTCAAGAAGCTCTCGATCCCCCGCGACAGCTTTGCCGAGATCCCGGGCCACGGCTCGGAGAAGATCAACGGCGCCTACGCCTACGGCGGCGCCGAGCTGATGATCAACACGGTCTCGAACTTCCTCGACATCCCGATCGACCACGTCGTGATCATGAACTTCACCGGATTCGAGGACTTCATCAACGCGATCGGCGGGGTCAAGGTCGATGTGCCCGAGGCGCTCTGCGCGAACATCTCTGGCGGCAAAAAGAACGGTGGCATCACGATCCGCCTGAAGAAGGGCGACAACACCCTGAACGGGCAGGACGCGCTGGCTTACTCGCGGACCCGAGAGGACTCGGTCGGCGACCCCAACTGCCAGCTGCCCGCCGGCTACAACGACCTCAACCGGGCCGCCGCGCAGCAGGCGGTCATGACCGGCATCAAGGGCCGCCTCACTTCACCCCTGCGCCTCCCCTACAACTTCATCAAGGGTCCGATCATCGGCTGGACCGCACCCAAGGCCTTCGTCTCCGACATCGGCTTCATCGGCATGCCGCAGCTCGCCCTCTCTTCGGTCTTCGCCGGCGACTCGAAGCCGGACGTGCTGCTCCCCTCGGGACCCGGGCCGGGCGGCAGCCTCGAGATCCCCGAGTCCGAGCGCCAGCGCGCCGTCAAGGCGCTTCAGGACTGAACAGAGTTTGAGGCCGGCTAAGTGCCTATCCCGGTAGGGCTGCGAAGCCAGCGTGCCGATCCGTGGATGCCAGGGATCGACTGGTGACGAAGATCGGGCCGGTGGCCCGTTCGAGACACCAGGCGATTCCTGGCGCCGCGGAGCGGTGCGATGGCGAGCTCTGCCTACCGGGATAGGCACTAAACCGGGGCCAGGAGCTTTATCCCGATCTCGCTCGCAGCCTTGGCCTGTTGATCATCAAAGGTGACGAAGCGGCAATCAACCGGCAATCTTGCGGCCGCCGCCAAGTGGATGGCGTCAAGTGTCCTCAAGCCGCGACCCCTGGCGATTTCAATCGCTCTCACGAGGCAGTCAGCGTCGACGGGAACAAATTGAAAACGATCGAGATCGGTCGTCAGCCGAAGGTCGACCTGGGTCAGCTCGTCGGATGAGGACGAATTTCGTGCGGCTGCGATTGCCGATTCGGAAGCGAGAAGCATCGAACCGCACCAGTCCCCGTCCTGATCCATCACGTCACGCACCCACTCCGAATGATCCTCACGCTGGTACCTCTTGATCAAGGCCGAAGAGTCAAGCGCAATCATCAGATCCTTTCCGCCCGGATCTCGTCAAGGATTTCCTTCGACGGGCGGTTGGCTTTAACCATTGGTGGAGGAGGCGGAGGCCTCTCACCGCGTCGTCGAGCCGGAATCACCTGCCCGGTCGCGATCAGATACTCCATCGTGACTTCCCCACGATGCTCGACGAACGGCACCAGCTTGGCCTTCGGTTCCCCATCCACGGTCACGACTACCGATTCGCCCCGGGCTGCGTTCTTGACCCGATTGCTCAGATCCTGGCGAAGTTCCCTGATTCCAATCTGCTCCATAATCCAAGTGTACACCGTGGTACACATGGTTTCAGGGAACTTTAGAGCTTCTTCTCGGCCTTGATCTTTGCCTTGGCGCGCTTCTCGAGCGTGTCCAGGTCGTCGCGCAGGGTGTCCATGATCAGGTCGAGGTCGGGGGCGAGCTCGCGGTCGCCGACGATGCCGAAGTCGAGGTGGTCGAGGTAGCTGAGGACCGTGATGTTGAGGCCGACGCCGTCGGTGACCACCGAGATCGGGTAGTTGGCCTCGAGCAGGGCGCCGGCCACGTAGAGCGGAATCGGCGGGCCAGGAACGTTGGAGATGGTGACGTTGAAATGCGGACGGAATCTCGAGTTCGCGCCGACCGAGGTGATCGCCCGGGCCGCGCGGGCGAAGACCGCGGGCGGGATGAAGTCGTTGGCGTCGGTCATCAGGTTGGCCGGCAGGGCGCCGTGCTGGTCCTTGGCCAGGGACATCTCCACGTGGGAGCGCAAGAGCCTTTCGACCGGATCGGGCTCATCAGTCGGAATCGGGACCACCATCATCGAGATCCGGTTGCCGTAGGTGCCGATCTGTTCCTCGGTCCGGACCGAGATCGGGATCATCGCGATCAGCGGTTCTTCCGGAAGGTCATTGTGGGCAATCAGGAATTCGCGCACGGCACCGGCCGAAAGCGCGACGACGACGTCGTTCACCGTGACCAAATAGGCGTTCTTGACCATCTTGACGGTGTCCAGGGAGAGCGATCCGAAAGAGACCCGGCGATGGGCCGAGACCGGACCGTTCAGCATGGTCCGCGGCGCCTTGAGCTTGTCCCGGTCGATTACCCGCCCGTCACCGTTCGACGAAGCCGCACGACGGGCCCGGTCGGAGATCCGGCCGATCGTGCTCACACCGGGCAGGGCCGAAAGGGTCGGCACGTCGGCGATGTTCGGCAGGATCGCGGGGACACTTGCGACCGCCTTGGCCACCCGGCGGGGTGTGCCGAAGATTCCCCGGCCGAGCAGCTCCAGTGAAGTCGGGACGCGTTCAGTCTCACCGTCGTCAGTGGGTGGAGGAATATCGCGTCCCGTGGGCTCCAGATCGAAGAGGATGCCCATGATCTCGGCGCCCGACACGCCGTCGACGACAGCGTGGTGGATCTTGGGGAAGACGGCGACCCGGCCCTTCTCCAGGCCCTGGATCAAATAAAATTCCCAGAGGGGATGCGACCGGTCGAGTGGCCGGGAGACGAGCCGCTCGATCTGCGCCGTCAGCTGAACGTCATTCCCCGGCGCCGGCAGGGCCAGCTCGCGCACGTGGAACTCGATATCGAAGTCGGAATCGTCGACCCACCACGGGTGATCGATGCCGAACGGCACTTCGGCCAGGCGCCAGCGGAAGGGCGGCAGCAGGTGCAGGCGTTCCTCGATCAGCGCCTGGACGTCGGCCAGGTTGAGAGTCCCGCCAGGGGCGGTCGACGGGTCAAGGATTGCCAGGCCACAGACGTGGCTGAAGTTGCGGGCGTCTTCGATCGCGAGGAACTGCGCGTCAAAACTGGTCAGCTGACGCACCAGGTGACTGGATTCGCTGGCTTGGGGTGATGACATCCTCGGTTCCTTCCGATATTGATTGGTACTCAGTCTGGTTTGGCAGTGCTCTTGGCTGGACTCTCGGACTTCTTGTCACTCGAAGTTGACGACGAGGTGTCCGATGGAGATGAAGTTTCCGAGGACGAGGAGTCCGGGGAGGACTCCTTCTTGGCGGCCGCGGCCGCCTGCTTCTGCTTGTTGCCGGAGCGGGTGCCGTAGTCGGTGTTGTGGAATCCCGAGCCCTTGAAGTGAATCGCCGGCGAGTGCAGGACACGGCGGGTCGGTGCCCCGCATTCGGGGCACTCGGTCAGGGCATCTTCGCTCATCGACTGGATCACGTCGACCTCGTGGCCTTTGTCGCAGCGGTATTCGTAGATCGGCATTCGACCTTTGATTATCGCAGCGCGTCGCCGCAGACGTCCCGATACCTTGTCGATCATGGCTGAAGAACCCGAAGTGGAGAGAAATACCGAAGTCACGATGGACGAGATCGTCGCCCTCGCCAAGCGGCGCGGATTCGTCTTTCCGTCCTCGGAGATCTACGGCGGCCTCGGCTCGACCTACGACTACGGCCACTACGGGGTTCTGCTCAAGAACAACGTGAAGAACGAGTGGTGGCGCTCGATGCTGACCGAGCGCGATGACATCGTCGCCCTCGATTCGGCGATCCTCCAGCACCCCAAGGTCTGGGAGGCCTCTGGACACCTCGACGGCTTCACCGACCCGCTGGTCCAGTGCCTCGGCAAGTGCAAGCGGCGCTGGCGCGAGGATCACCTGCGCGAGGCGATCGCCGAAGACGGTGGCGATCCGAACGGCGAGATCCGCTGCCCCGAGTGCGGCGGCGAGCTCAGCCCCCCGCGCAACTTCAACCTGATGTTCCAGACCCACATGGGCCCGGTCGCCGAGAACGGCAATGCCGTCTACCTCCGCCCCGAGACCGCCCAGGGCATCTTCATCAACTTCAAGAACGTGCTCAACTTCGCCCGCAAGGCACCGCCTTTCGGCATCGCCCAGATCGGCAAGTCCTTCCGCAACGAGATCACGCCGGGCAACTTCATCTTCCGCACCCGCGAGTTCGAGCAGATGGAGATGGAGTTCTTCGTCCCACCGGCCGACGCCGGCGAGTGGTACGAAAAATGGATCGAGATCCGCCGTGACTGGTACCTGAACCTCGGCATCAGGGGGAGCTTCCTGACGGTCAGGCCGCACGAGGAAGACGAGCTCTCCCACTATTCGTCGCGAACCTCGGACATCGAGTACCTCTTCCCGATCGGCTGGTCCGAGCTCGAAGGCGTGGCTGACCGCGGCAACTTCGACCTGACCCAGCATCAGGAGCACTCGGGCGAGAAACTCGAGTATTTCGACCAGCAGAGCGGCGAGCGTTACCTGCCCCACGTGATCGAGCCGGCCGCCGGCGCCGACCGCGCCGCGCTCGCCTTCCTGGTCGACGCCTACGACACCGAGGAGGTCGAAGGCCGCGAGCGCACAGTGCTCAAGCTCCACCCCCGCCTCGCCCCGGTCAAGGCTGCCGTACTTCCGCTCTTCAACAAGGAGGGCATGCCCGAACAGGCCAAGGAGATCAACAGGGACCTGCGAGCCGCCGGCATCCAGACCGAATACGACGCGGGCGGCTCGATCGGCAAGCGTTACCGCCGCCAGGACGAGATCGGCACCCCCTGGGGAATCACGGTCGACTTCGACACCAAGGACGACGGCATGGTCACCCTGCGCGACCGCGATTCACTCGAACAGACCCGGGTCCCGATCGAAGGCCTGCCCGAACTGCTCGCCGGCAAACTGATCGAACCCTGGAAGTCCCCGAAACCGGGTTGATCCTCAGCTCAGTGGTCAGAGCGAACGGGTAGCGATCGCGACGAGAACCGCGAGAGTGGTTCCCAGGGACAATCGGATCGTGAGGCTCCGCAAAGAATCAATCTGGGCGGTCAGGTCAGATCTCAAGGCATCGGACTGGCCGGTCAGGTCAGATCTCATGGCGCGGATCTCGCCCCGTATGTCGAGGAATTGCCGATCGGCCCGGTCGAACCCGGAATCCACCCGGTTCACGAGATCTTCGAGTCTTTCGTCTGTCCAGGTTCCTGAGGCCATCTTGGAAAGGTTAGCGCCACAAAGCTCACAGGTGTGCATCCGGGGCAACGGTTCCTTATTTCCAATGATCCTTGACGTAGACATCAGCCTCGATTTCAGGAAGTTCCCGCGTGCGATCGGGCCTGTGTCCCGATCGAAGGCCTCGCCGCCTGATCCACGGCGCTGACCGAGCCCTGGCGGTCCCCGAAACTGGGGTGGGCCATGGTGCCCCTTCACCGCGTTTGACACCAGCGCAAACTTGAATCCCTCAAAGGACTTGGTCTCCACCAAACCCGGTATGGATCAGCCGAAAGCCCTGCAAATCAAGAGATTTGAGAGTTTTCGGAAGCTTACGGTCCCCAGGGGAAAGGGGAACTCAACGCAAGGTCAAGGTCAAGCTCGAGGACAAGAAGCTTACGGTCCCCAGGGGAAAGGGGAACTCAACCCACTCTTGGAAGCGGGTCCCACCGTGATCTGGGCAACTTCGGCGAGTTCGACCGTCGATCGAGAAGTCACCTGCTTTCCCCCGCGACCGCGCCCATCATCTCGCGGGCTACGTACCGCCGCTGTCCTCGGGCTCCCGCTTCGTCTTCTTCCAGCACTCCCTTTTCCTCCATCCTCCTCAGAAGTCTGAGTGCCGTTGGCCGGCTCACCCCCAGCTTGTCCTCGATCATTCTTGCGTTCACCACGGGGTTCTCGCAGATCAGATCCACGACAGCCAGAGCATTCGGACTTCCCGCATCGGCTGCCGACTGACGATACCGCTCACGCAGTTCGATGATTCGCTGACTGCGGACGACCGCGTCGACCGCCTGGGTCTGGACCGCTGTCAGGAACAGCTCGACCCAGGGGATCGCTTCGCCGGTCTCATGAATCGTCTGCAGAGCTTCGTAGTAGCTCTGGCGATTCTCTTCCAGATACGAACTCACGTAAAGGATCGGTGTGTCCAGCCTGCCGCGGGCCACCAGGAAGAAGATCAACAGTAGGCGACCGATGCGGCCGTTGCCGTCGAGGAAGGGATGAATTGTCTCGAACTGCGAATGAAGCAACGCGTTCTGAACCAGAAGCGGTAGATCGGCCTCTTCGTGGGCGAAGTGTTCCCAGTCGGAGAGTAATCCTGCGATCTCGGCCGGAGGTGACGGTACAAAGCGTGCCGACTCGATGGTGGACCCGGGCGCTCCGATCCAGTTCTGGGTTCGGCGCAGCTCGCCCGGTGACAGGTCGCGGCCTCTCACTCCGGCCATCAGGCGGCGGTGCATTTCGCAGATCAGGCGGGTGCTGATCGGAAGCCGGTCGAGCTGCTCAAGGCCCCACCGCATCGCGGCCATGTAGTTGACCACCTCTTCGACGTCGGCGTTCGGGTTCTCGCCGGATGCGTCGCTGTCAAACACCTCGGCCATGCTTGCCTGCGTGCCTTCGATCCTGGTCGACGACAGAGCCTCTCGCAAGAGGTAGGGACGGATCAGGAGATCGGGGTTGGGCACTAGCCGACCGATCGCCGCCAACTGCCCGAGGGCCGCTTCCGCATCCGCGAGCAGGCGGATCGTCGAAGTCGGCAAATCGATCTTGCGCGGCACCGGGTGAGCGAAATAGGCCACGTAGCCGTGCTTGCCAGGGGTGTGGCGGGCTTCCCCGAAGGGGGTTGATGAGTACCGGTCGAGGTCCACCCGGCCATCTTACCCTCTATAACGTATTCTGTGTGAACCGTTAGGGTGAGAGCTTAACCATGACGCGGCTGTAAGGGTCAGCTCAGTTCGCCCTCAGGTCGTCGGCAGCATCCCAGAGCCAGTCTGGGCTGAGTCAGGGCGTTTCGGCGCTGATCTCGGCGAGTACGCTTCCGACCGCCTCGTCGAGGCGTGCACCAGCAGAGATGCGGTCCCCCGACTTCGTGTGACCGAAGATCCGGAATGAGTGCCGGACATCGCTGCCGGGGACATCGGAATACTCGGGCGGATAGAGGTAGACATCGTCGAAGGCCGCCTCGAGCGTGTCCTGGTCCCGCAGCCTCTCGCGGACCCGATTGAACAAATCCTTACGGTCGACCCCGAACGGCAGTTCCAGCGAGTGGCGCTCGTTGTAGTCGTCGTCGATGACCCACTTGCCGATGCCCGGTTCGTGCGGACCGAAATCTTTCGCGTTCCGCTCTTCATTCGAGACCTCGCGATGGACCACGTCGAGAATGTCGTCGACCCGGCCGGCGTCACTGACCTGGAGGTACTGGAAATTCGCGTTCACCTCGGCCACGTCCGTCAGCTTCAGGCTGACGAACTTGAGGTCGTGACGGACCGGGTCGAAGGAATCGGTGAACCACCTGAGCCGCGCCATTGCGTACGGGTACTCGTTGAAAGGCGAGTTCCTGAATGTGTGGGCGATGCCGGTGTACTTGAACGGCGGCACGTCCACGGTCAGGTTGCGGCTGAACGCTGTGTCCATACCCCGACCTTATGCGCGTGGCGAGGAAAATGGAAGGGATGGGTCGCCCAGACCAGATGACATAGTGGCGGTGGATGTCCCCGACCGCCACCCATGAACTGGTCACCGTCAAGGCCAAGATGCGGGCCGCCGTCGAAGACCGGTTCGCGGCCCTGCGCTTCGCCTGGCTGCGCATCATCCAGGTCTGCCTGGCGGCCGGCCTCGCCTGGCTGATCGCAACCAAGGTCTTCGGGCACGCCGAGCCGTTCTTCGCTCCGATCGCGGTCGTGCTGGTCCTCGGCCTGGCGATCGAGCGGCGCGGCAAACGGGCCTACGAAGTGGCGCTCGGCGTCGCCCTCGGGGTCGGAATCGCCGACCTGATCGTGCTCGGCACCGGAACCGGCACCTGGCAGCTGATGCTGGTCATTTCCCTGGCCATGAGCGCCGCGGTCCTCTCCGGCGGGGGTGTCCTGCTGGTCAACCAGGCCGCCGTTTCGGCGGTGCTGGTGGCGACCCTCCCGACCCCGGACCTGGCGGTCTCGGCCCACCGGTTCGTCGACGCCCTGATCGGAGGAGGAGTCGCCCTCGGCGCCAACGCCCTGACGCCGGTCGACCCGGTGCGGCTGGTCCGGAGCCACCTCGAGCCGCTGCTGACCAGGCTGTCCGGAACCCTGGTCGACGTGGCCGACGCTCTCGACCACGGCAGCCACGAGGAGATCATGGCCGCGCTCGACCGGGCCCGTTCGCTCGACCCCGCGGTCCGGGAGATGCAGATCGCGGTCGAAGCCGGACAGGAAACGACTTCGCTTTCGCCGCTGCGAAGACACAACCGCGGCCGGATCGGCGAGCTCGCGGCGGCGGCCGGGCCGATCGACCTGATGATCCGAAACACACGAGTGCTGGCCCGGGCCTCGGTCCGGGCGATCGACCTCGAAGAGCATGTGCCAGAGCTGGTCACTGACGCGATCCGTGACCTCGCCACCTCGGTGCGATCGCTCGACCGCCACCTCGGCGGCTCACTGCGGCGCTCGGCCACGAAAGAACCCGCGCTGCGCGCCGCCGCCCGGGCCAGTGCCGCTCTGGAGGACACCTCGAACCTGTCGGTCAGCGTGATCGTCGGCCAGGTCCGCTCGACCGCGACCGACCTGCTGCTCAGCCTGGGGATGACCAACGATCAGGCGCTCGAAGAAGTGCGATCGGCCCGGCAGCGCCTCGACGTCTGAGTCAGGGGCCGGGAGTCTCCGCGAGGCTCTCCGGGTTCCAGCGCTCGCCGGCCGAGGCCCGCTCGAGGCCGACCCAGGCGAACTCCATGATCATCGCCATCACCTGGTCCCGCGGAATCTCCCGGTGCTCGTCCCACCAGTTGGCGATCGAGGTGATCGATCCCAGCAGCTGGCGTGAGGTGGCTTCGACGACCAGGTCGAACTCGACGCCTTCGGGCATGATCGAAGGCGGCATCTCCTCGGCCATCAGCGAGCCGATCATCGCGGCCACTTCATCAAAGAGCCGCTCGAAGGAGTCGGCGACATCGTCGCTGGCCCGGTTCCGGATCAGCATCCGCCAGGCGTCGCGGCGCTCGTCGACGAACTCGAGAAAGCCCTCGATGCCGGCGATCAGCCGGGTCTCACCACCCTCCGGGATCGACATCGCCGCCGAGCCCACGCGCTCGAGCAGTTCGTGGACGTACGTCTCCAGCAACTCGCGGTAGAGCTCCTGCTTGGAGGAGAAGTGGTCGTAGATCAAGGCCTTGGACACACCGGCCCGGCGCGCCACCTCGTCGAGCGAGGTCTGGTGGTAGCCGGTGTCGGCGAAAGCGTCGATCGCCGCTTCGAGGATCAGTTCCCGGCGCTCGGCGGCAGGCAGCCGCCGGCGGGGAGCCGGAGCCACGGGGGAGGCGAACGCAGGGGCGCCCGTCGGAGCCACGACGGGGCCTGGCCTCTTGGTGGGGGTACCACTCACAACACCCACCCTACTAACTGACCAGTCAGTCAGTTAGACTTCTGGCAATTGCAAGACCCCCCTTGGGTCCCCACCGCACAAAACCCGAACAAATGGCTCCGGAAAGCGCAAAAGGGACTCAACGGAATATCTAATTTTCCACCGAGGAGAGCCAGATGTCAGTCGCAGCAGCCGAGCCCAAAGGCAATACCGCCGGCAACATCACCTACGTCGACCTGTACCGGCGCTGGGAGGAGAACAACTGGAGCGCCATGGGACTGGACTATTCCCGGGATCGCGAAGGCTGGGACGAGCTCACCGACATGCAGCGCAAGTCCGCCCTCTGGATGTATTCGATGTTCTTCTACGGCGAGGACTCGGTCACCGACAACCTTTCTCCCTACATCGACGCCGCCCCGACCGAGGAGCAGGCCTACTTCCTGGCCACCCAGCAGGTCGACGAGGCCCGCCACGCGGTCCACTTCCACCGCTTCTTCAAGGAAGTCCTCGGCGCCGGCGACAGCATCTCGGACACCCTCGAAAGCACCCTCCCCCAGCTCGGCTGGGGCTACCGTCACGTCTTCGAACGGCTCGACCAGATGGCCGACGAGCTGCGGGCCGACCGCTCGCTGCCCAAGTTCGCGCAGGCGGTGACGCTCTACCACATGGTCGTCGAAGGAACTCTGGCCCAGCCCGGCCAGCACTACATCGAGGACTTCTTCAACAAGGACGGCTCGATGCCCGGGTTCAGCGAAGGGATGGGCAACGTCTCCCGGGATGAGCAGCGCCACATCGCGTACGGCGTCAAGACCCTCTCCGAGATCGTGCCGCAGTCCGACGAATGCAAGGCCGCGATCGTCGAAATCCTCCGCGAGGTGAACCAGCATGCCCTGGCGGTCTTCTGCCCGCCCGACTACGACCGCGCCTACACCGAGTGCTGGGGCTTCACCCTCGAGGACATTTTCGGCTTCGGGCTGAAGCTGATCAGGCAGCGCTGGAAGACGATCGGCTTCCCGCTCGAAGAGATGCCGGCCGACGTCTGGCCATTCGACCACGACATGCCGGTCGAGGAGACCGCGAAGCGACAGGTCACGCTGCTGCTGGCCGGCGTCAGCGGCGAGCCGAGTGACAACCCGGATTCCTCGCCTGAGGTCCAGGAACTCTTCTTCGACATGGTCTCGCGCACCGCAAACTCGAAGGGTGCCGAGGCCGGGGCCTTCACCACGCAGTGGCAGTTCACCGACGCCGACCCTTGGCACCTGGTGGTCGACAACGGTTCGACCCGCGCCGTGGCCGGTCTCGCAAGCGACCCTGACCTGACCCTCCGGACCGACTGGGGCGAATGGGTCGCAATCGCCATGAACTCAAAGAATCCGATCAAGTCCGTGGCCACCAGGAAGCTCACCCCGAAGGGCTCACCGCGGGCCATCAACACCTTCCGCAAGGTCTTCACTCACGGTTGAAAACACTTTTCGTACCAAGACCGCAACCCCGGCGTCCTGGGCTGGTTATATAGCCAAGTCCAACTTGCCGGGGAGGGATGCAAGGCAGGACGAAAGAGCAGGGGGGCTGGCAGTGAGACCCCCCGGTCTCACTGCCTTCTCCCATTGGAAAAGCTGCTTGGTCCTCAGTCCGGTCAGTCCTCGGCGAGGACGATCAGGCAATCTTCCGGCTGGATCTCGAAACGCGCCGACTTCGGCGGATTGACCGTCATTCCGTAGTCGGCCGGATTCTCGACCGCACCAGTGGCACTGCGGTATCCGATCGCACACTCCCCCTGCCTGCGCGCCGCTTCGACCAGGGTCGCGAAGGTGACCTTCGTGCCGGCGACCGCGTAACGGTTGGCCGGCTTGAGGTAGATCTCGCTGCCTTCGGGCGAAAAGAGCTGAGTGAAAACGTCGGCCAGGTGGCGATTCTGCGAGATCTGGGCGAACAGGAGGCTGATGATGTTCTCACTGACGATCACGTCGTCGACGTGAGCGACTTGGGCGAGCTGGCGGCTGCGCTCGTCGACCATCTCGGTGACGATCGAGTAGCCCGAAGTCAGACTTTGCTCGATCTCCCTCAGGTGGAGCAGCGTCACCAGGGTCCGGGCATCCGCCCGCTGCGCGTCCAGTTCATCCGAGCAGGCCAGGACCATCACGTGGTCCGTCTGCTCCAGATTCAGGCTGTCGAGCACCGACCGGTCGGTCGTGCGCGCCCGCCGGAAGTCGATCTTCGCGCGGCACCGGCGGCTGATCGATTCTTCACCGGGAAGGATCTCCACCCCGGGTTCGAGAACCACTTCGATCTCGGATCCTTCATCGAGGAACGCGTCGAAGTGTTCGATCACCGAAGGGGCGCCGCCGTTCCATCCGAGGATGAGCACCCGCTCCGCGACCGGTGGATCGGCAACCAGATCGACGATCTGGGCTTCGTCGAAGACCTCGGCGGTGGCAGTCCGGCGCTCGAGGACGACGTCATCCTCAGCGATCGCGATCAGCTTCTCCCCAGGGGCGATCACGCGCTCCGACGGCGGATTGATCTCGACCCGATGCTCGTTGTCGAGCAGGCCGATCACCGCGCAGTCCTCGAGCGCGAGCAGGGCTGCCCCGAAAGTCTGACCGGCCAGTTCGGGTGATTCCTCGATGTAGATCTCGTGGCCGTCGAAGTCGAGCAGCTCCTGGACCGCGATCGAGATGCCGGTCTGCCGGGCGGCCTGGACCAGCAGCTTGGCCACGGTCTCACGGCGGTCGAGCAGTACCGCTCTCTCTCCGCCGGCCAGCCGGGCCGGTGCGAGGTTGGCCGGATCCGAGATCTCGGCGACGATTCCCCGGTTGGGGTTGCGGTCACCGAGGATCTGGGTGAGCGCCAGGATCGACTTGATCACGTGAGAGTCGGGTTCCGATTCGTCCTCGGGAGCCAGAACAATCGTCGAACAGGCCAGTTCCGGCCGCACCAGGGCGAGGTCGTCGAGGTCTATGGGACTGCCGGTCCTGGTCACGACCCGCAAGTTCTTGAGGTCCAGCCGTTCGCGCAGGGTGTCGTCCATCTCGACCTTGTCGGTCTCCGAGAGCACGACCGCCACCGGGTCCTTTTCCCCTTCGCAGGCGATGTCGAGTTCGGAGAGGATCGTGAATACCGGCTTGCCCCAGCCCAGAATAAGGGTGTGGTCTTTTTCGATAACGAGGGAGCGGCCCTTGCGCAGGTCCTGGAACCTGGCGTCGAGACCGGTCGAGATGACGCCGATCAGGGCACTGAAGATCAGTAGTCCCCCGAAGGTGACCAGGAGCATCACCAGCAGGAACCTCCAGGTTCCGCCATCGTTGGCGATTGTGCCGGGATCCAGGGCGTGAAGAAGGGTGTAGAAGGTCTCGCCGACGACGCCGGAGTGCGGTCCCGTTTGGTCCGGGCCGAGGCTGAAGACCTGGATGATCAGAGCGAATACGGCGATCAGGGCGACGGTCAGGATCGCCAGGGCGAGAATCAGCGCGGGGGTGCCCCGCGACATGACGTTGTCAAAGGCGTAGCGGAGCCGCTGACGCCTCGTGGCCGACGATTTCATCGGGCCAGCATAAGGCGGGTCGGCCTCAGCGCGAGAGGTTCTTGATCTTCCGGGCGGCTTTGACCCGGTCGTTCTTGTCGAGGTCGACCTTGCGCAGGCGGATCGACTCGGGTGTGATCTCGACGCACTCGTCGGTGCGGAGGAATTCGACCGCCGATTCGAGCGTCAACGGCCGCGGCGGGGTCAGCCGCACGAGCACGTCGGAGGACGAAGCGCGCATGTTCGTCAGCTGCTTCTCCTTGACCGCGTTCACGTCAAGATCGTTGGCGCGGGCGTGCTCGCCGACGATCATGCCTTCGTAGACCTCTTCGCCGGGACCGACGAACAGGCTGCCGCGCTCCTGGAGGTTGAAGAGGCCGAAGCTGGCGGTCGCGCCCTTGCGGTCGGCGACGAGTGAGCCGGTGCTGCGGGTGGTGATGTCGCCGGCCCACGGGGCCCAGCCTTCAAAGACGTGGTGGAGGATGCCGGTGCCGCGGGTCTCGGTCAGGAACTCGGTGCGAAAGCCGACCAGCCCGCGGGCCGGGATCACGTAGTCGAGACGATTACGGGTGTCCGACTGTGCGGTCATGTTCTCCATGCGGCCCTTGCGCGCGGCCAGCAGCTGCGTGACCGAACCGACGAACTCTTCCGGCACGTCGATCACGAGGCGTTCCATCGGCTCGTTCATGACGCCGTCGATTTCGCGGGTGAGTACCTTCGGCTGACCGGCGGTCAGCTCGAAGCCTTCACGGCGCATGATCTCGAGCAGGACCACCAGCTGGAGCTCTCCCCGGCCCTGGACTTCCCAAGCGTCGGGACGTTCGGTCGGCAGCACACGGATCGCCACGTTGCCGAGCAGTTCCTGTTCGAGCCGGCTCTGGATCTGACGGGCGGTCACCTTGTCGCCTTCGCGTCCGGCCATCGGCGAAGTGTTCTGGCCGACGACGATCGAAAGTGACGGTTCGTCGACGTCGATCACCGGCAGCGGCCGCGGGTCGTCGAGGTCGGCGAGCGTCTCGCCGATCGTGATCTCGGGGATACCGGCAACGGCGATGATCTCACCCGGGCCGACTTCGTCGGCGGGCACGCGGTCGAGGGCTTCGGTCACGAAGAGTTCGGAGATGGTGGCCTGTTCGATCTCACCATTGGCCCGGCACCAGGCAACTTTGGCGCCGGATTTGATCGTCCCGTGCCGGACCCGGCAGAGCGCCAGGCGACCGAGGTAAGGGGATGCGTCGAGATTGGTCACGTAAGCCTGCATCGGGTGGTCCGGGTCATATTCCGGAGCCGGGATATAGCTGGTCATCAGGTCCATCAAGGGCGCCAGGTCGGTGCCTTCTTCGCCCTGGGTCATCGAGGCCCAACCGGCCTTTGCGTTGGTGTAGACGATCGGGAATTCGATCTGGTCACCTTCGGCGCCGAGATCCATGAAGAGTTCGTAGACCTCGTCGACGACATCGTCGATGCGGGCGTCAGGGCGGTCGACCTTGTTGACGACCAGGATCACCGGCAGCCCGGCCTCGAGCGCCTTGCCGAGCACGAAACGGGTCTGCGGCAGCGGTCCTTCCGAAGAATCGACCAGCAGCAGCACCCCGTCGACCATGGTCAGTCCGCGCTCGACTTCGCCGCCGAAGTCGGCGTGCCCGGGCGTGTCGATGATGTTCATCTTCACGCCTTCGTAGCGCACCGCCGTGTTCTTGGCGAGGATCGTGATGCCCTTTTCGCGCTCGAGATCCATCGAATCCATGACCCGCTCATTGACGTCCTGGCCCTTGCGAAAGGCACCGGACTGCCAGAGCATGGCATCGACCAGCGTCGTCTTGCCGTGGTCAACGTGGGCCACGATCGCGATATTTCGTATGTCTTCCCGGCGCTCCATGAGAACGCGGGATACTAGGGAAACTTGGATAGTTGAGACCGACGGTCACTACTTCCAGCGCCGAAAGGCGTTGGACTTACTCTCCGTCGGTTCGCAGCAGGAGGCCACCATCCAAGTCGCACAGCGAAGCGAAGCGACTTGGATGCCTTATTTCTAACTCAGTCGCCGACCGGCGTCCCGTTGGTCTGCGGAGCACCATCGGAGGCGGTCGTCGAAGTGTAGACGAACTCCTCTTCGGCGCCGAAGACCGTGTCGAGCAGGGTCTTGCGCGCGGTCTCGGAGAAAACCAGCACCAGACCACCGGTCAGCAGGCCGACGGCGAGCAGGTTGCGGAAGGGATGGCCCTTGCGCTTCGGCTTACGGAGCCGTTCGGTCGCGTCCTTCAGGGCCTCGGTTGCGTTCTTCAGCTCGCGCTTGACCTTCTTGTCGTTGGCGACCGAATCGACGGCGCCGGCGCGGCTCGAGGTGGCGCGGTCGAAAGCCTTGCGCCCGGAGAAGTAGGCGGCGGCAATGCTGTCGCGCAGCTCTTCGTCCTCGATCAGACGGCGGACGTACTGATTTTCACGGGCTGCGGCGTATGCCTGCCCGGCCCTGCTTGGAATGTCTTTAGCCATGTCGTCCCTCGCTTGATCTGGTCAACTGTATTTCGAGAATACCGGTCGCACCCTACTTTGGTTCCAGTGCAATTTCCAGCGCCTCGCCTACCTTGCTCGCGTAACGAAACTCTATGTCGGCCCGTTCGTGCTCCGGGATCTCTTCGACGTCACCCTCGTTCCGGCTCGGAAGGATGACCATTTTGATCCCGGCACGCTGGGCGGCCAGCGACTTTTCCTTGACCCCGCCGATCGGCAGGGCCAGGCCCGTCAGGGTCACCTCACCGGTCATCGCCACGTCGTTCTTGACGGGGCGCCCGGTGATCAGGGAGACCAGGGCGACGGTGATCGCCACCCCGGCGGACGGCCCGTCCTTGGGCACCGCGCCGGCCGGCACGTGGATGTGGATGTCGTGCTTGGCGAACCATTTCTCATCGACGTCCGGCGCCACCTTCCCGGCATTGGCCCGCACGTAGGAGAGCGCGGCCTGGGCCGACTCCTTCATGACATCGCCGAGCTGACCGGTGATCACGAGCTTGCCGCTCCCGGGCATCGCGGTCGCCTCGAGGAAGAGCACGTCGCCTCCGGTCGGTGTCCAGGCAAGCCCCGTGGAAACGCCCGGGACCTTGGTACGGCGGCGGCTTTCGGAAAAGACCCGGCGGCGGCCGAGAAGCTCGCGAACCCGCTTGCCGGAAACTTTGACCTTCTTGCCCGTGCCGTCATTTTCCGCAAATACCCGGGCCACCTTGCGGCAAACAGTGCCGATCTCGCGTTCGAGGTTGCGCACACCGGCTTCCCGGGTGTATTCCTCGATGATTGCGGTCAGCGCCGGGTCAGTAAACGAGATCTGTCCGCTCTTCAGTCCGTTGGCCTTGATCTGGCGCGGCACCAGATAGCGCCGCGCGATGTGGCGCTTCTCGTCGGCCGTGTAACCGGAGAGCTGGATCATCTCCATGCGATCGCGCAGCGGGCCCGGAATCGTGTCGAGCACGTTCGCCGTGGCGATGAACATCACGTCGGAGAGGTCGTAGGTGACATCGAGGTAGTGATCACGGAAGGAGTCGTTCTGCGACGGGTCGAGTACCTCGAGCATCGCCGACGAGGGATCGCCGCGGAAGTCCGAGCCCATCTTGTCGATCTCGTCGATCATGAAGACGGGGTTGTTCGAGCCGGCGTCGCGCAGCGCCCGGATGATCGTGCCGGGCATCGCCCCGATGTAGGTGCGGCGGTGACCGCGGATTTCGGCTTCGTCGCGCACCCCGCCGACCGATATCCGCTCGAACTTCCGGCCGAGCGCCCGACTGATCGACTTGCCGAGGCTGGTCTTGCCGACGCCGGGCGGGCCGACGAAACACAGGATCGGGCCCGGCGAGTCCGGGTTGAGTTTGCGCACCGCGAGGTATTCGAGGATCCGGTCCTTGATCTTCTCCATGTCGTAGTGGTCGTCGTCGAGCACCTTCCTGGCGTGCTCGATGTCGAGGTTGTCCTCGCTCTCCTTGTCCCAGGGCAGCTCGACCAGCCACTCGAGGTAAGTCCGGATGACGCCGTGCTCGGCGGCGGCGGGTGGCAGCTTCTCGAGCCGCGAGAGCTCGCGTTCGGCCGCCTGGAGGGCGTGCTCGGGCAGGTTCGCGGCCTCGATGCGCTCGCGCAGCTCGTTCGCTTCGGCCACCTGCTCGTCCTCTTCGCCGAGCTCGGTCTGAATCGCCTTCAGCTGCTCACGAAGGAAGTACTCGCGCTGCCCCTTGTCGATCGAGGACTGGACCTCGGACTGGATCTGAGAGCCGAGCTGGATCACTTCGAGCTCGCGGGCAAGGATCTCGGAGAGCTTGCGCAGGCGTCTGGTCACGTCAACCTCTTCGAGCAGTGACTGCTTCTCCTCGGTCGAGATGCGCAGCGCACCGGCGATCAGGTGCGAAAGGGCCGAGGGTTCGTCGACGTTGGTGACCGCCATCTGGAGCTCTTCCGGCAGGTACGGGATCTGCTCGATGATCTCGGAGAAGGTGCGCTGGACGTTACGGGTCAGCGCCTCGAGTTCCGGGCTCTCCTCGACGATGTCGGGGATCTCCTTGATCCGGGCGACCAGGTACGGCTTCTCGGCCACATAGGGGCCGAGCTCGACCCGCTGGCTGCCCTGGATCAGGACCCTGATCGTCCCGTCCGGGACCTTGAGCATGCGGGTGACGACTCCGACCACGCCGACGTCGTAGAGCTGATCCGGACCGGGCGCGTCTTCCTCGGCCTCGCGGGAAGCGACCATGACCAGCATGCGGTTGGCGGCAAGCACGTCATCGACCAGCTTGATCGAGCGCTCCTGGCCGACGCCGAGCGGAGCCAGGGTGTCTGGATAGGCCACGGTGTCGCGCAGCGGCAGCACCGGCATCGCGTCCGGCAGGGTCTCGGTCGCGCGGATCGCCTCGTCTTCGTCAGGGCTCTCGACGACCTCGAGGACCGGCACCGACTCGGCGGCCAGCGGCAACCCGGCCGAGGTCTGTGGATCCTGTTCAGCCATCGATTTCCGGCTTCTCGGCAGCCCTGTCCACCGGCACCCGGCGGGTGACTTCGGCCTCGTCGCGCAGCGGCAGTTCGACCCGCAGCACGCCGTCTTCGTAAGTGGCGCTGGCCCGATCCGATTCGACGTCGACCTGGAGCTCGACGATGTGGCGGAACGGCCCAGTCGGGATCTCCACCTGCTGGTAGACGCGCCCTTCGGTCTCCTGGACCGGGCGCTCACCGATGATGGCCAGCTGGCGGCCGCTGACCTCGATGCCAACGCTCGCCAGGTCGATCCCGGAGAGGTCGCACTTGACCACGGCCCGCTGCGGTTCACCGCAGTAGTAGACGTCGACGTTCGGCGCGAATCCGTTGGCCCGGCGGCTGATGTAGCTGGCGCGGCCCCAAGTGCCGCCAAGCATCTCATCCATCTCGCGGCGCATGCGAGCGAAGTTGGCAAAAAGGTCTCGGTCGGACATAGACAGATAGCTTAGAACTTCAGACTTCTATCTCCATGCCTTCATACGCGATATCAACCGGACCGGTGTATTTGCCCGCCGCTTCCGCCAGCGCCCATTCGGGGTCGAGTTCGTCGGAGATGTGGGTGACCAGCAGACGCTTGGCCTGCGCCCCTGCGGCGTGCTCTCCCGCTTCCGAGGGCGTCAGGTGGCCGCGCACCCCCGACCGCTCCGGCCGCGGCAGGGTCGCTTCGGCGATCAGCAGCTCGGTGTCTCTGGCGAAATCGACGAGGGCTTCATTCGGGCGGCAATCGGCGCCATAGGTGATTCTCTCGCCGGTCGCAACCGTGACCTCGATCGCGAAAGTCCGGGTGTAGTGCGGCACTTCCCTAAAGGAGACCCGGAGTGGACCGACTGAAATCGCGCCGGCGGGATCGTATTCATGGAAGTCGAAGGCGTCCTCGATCAGGTTCTCCATGCCGAAGGTGGAACAGAGGGTGCGAAAGGTGGCGGCGGCGCCCGGCGGCGCGTACAGCGGTGGCCTCGACGGGTAGTCGGTTCCGGGCCAGCGATCGACCGGTACCGGCTGCTGCCGTGGCGCGTGAGTGAGGGCGAAGGCATAGGGGACCAGGTCCATGAAGTGGTCCGCGTGGAGGTGCGAGATGAAGATCGCGTCGACGTCCACGTAGTCGTGATAGCCACGAAGCTTGCCGAAGACGCCGTTGCCGCAATCGACCAGAATCGTCGTCTTGTCCTGGGCGACCAGATAGCCGCTGCAGGCACCGGCGGCGTCCTGCCAGGCGGGAGATTTTCCCAACACGGTGAGCTTCATCTTTTCGAAGACTATGCCGGGAGCCAGGCCCGCGACGTGGCACTCGTCACGTGGGCGGCCAGTTTCAGCGATTCGGAGCCGTTCGGCTCAGCGGCTTTCGGCTGCCCAGCGCGGCGGCCGAAGCAGGAGCACCGGCTGCTTCGGCGGCACCAGGCCCTCGGGCCGGCTGGGCCGGAAGGTCATGCAGGGCTCATCGAGGTCGAGCGCGCAGAGCATCTTTTTCCGGAAGTAACAGTCCTCGCACTTCGGAGTCTCTTTTTCGCGAGCGGCCACTCGCGCATCCAAGCAATTCCGGCGGCCGACCACAAACCGTGAAACCGCAAATCGCAGGTTTCTTTTTTTACAACTCTGCAACAACCCCGCAAATTAGGGGTGGCCAGAACGGGCTCCGGGGGGAGAGTTTTTAAACTACGGCTTCGCCGCCCTCGACCAGCCCCTGCCACCAGCCGAGCCAGTCGCTCGTTATCTCGAAGAACTCCTTCTCGGAGAGCCCCCAGGTAGACAGGGTGAGGGCGGCGTTCTCCTCCGCGTCCGAATCCAGCGGAGCGACGGTGTAGAACACGCCGAATCCTGGTCCGAAATCCCCGGTGGCGACCACCCGGGTGTAGGTGCCGGAGAACCAGTCATCGCCCGGCAGGCGCCCTTCAAACGCGGCCGCGATCTCCCGGGCGCTGCCGGCCCCGGTCAGGTGGAGGGTCTTGCGGTGATCGGAGTCGTGCTCCTCGACGTAACGCTTCAGCTGGTGAAAGAACTGGATCCACCCCTCCTCCACCGGATCCGAGCCTTCGACGGCGTCCTCCCCCGGCTGAACGGCCCGTACGACCGAGTTGCCGTCGCTGGCGGCGACCTCGAGGTACATGCCACCCACCTCGTCCTCCTTCGAGTTGAGGCGGAGGTTCTCCGGGTCAGCCGTGGAGTGGTCAACGAAGATGAACTGGATCTCTTCGGCCAGGGTCGAGGCATCCCAGCCAAACCACTGCGCGATCTGGTCGGGCTCGGTAAGAGCGTTCCAGATGCGGCTGGGTTCGACTCTGACGGGAACTTTCGTGGTCTCGATGCCCTTTGAAGCACGCGAAATGGCGAAAGTGGCCATATAGCGCTCACTTTCCGGATCTCGACGAACAGGGCCTACGAGACTCGGCCTTTTCAAGAGACGTAAGCGGGTGGTGTCCGGGGACGTCCTGGGCGTGGCTGGCAAGGAGTAAGCGAAGGTGGTGACGGGGGCGCACCCCCGTGCGTTCGGTCACATCGGGCTCTGGGCGCGGCAGAACGCATCCTGGACAGGGGTACCCGCGCCCGCGCCCCGCGCCATCAAAAAAGGCGACCTTTTGGCCGCCCTTTCGACGTAACTTGCTACCGAGAATCAGCAATGCTAGTAGCGGTAATGGTCCGACTTGTACGGTCCTTCGACCGGTACGCCGATGTAGTCGGCCTGCTCCTGCGACAACTTCGTCAGCTTGACTCCGAGGGCATCAAGGTGCAACCTCGCGACCTTCTCGTCGAGGTGCTTCGGCAGTACGAAGACGCCGATTTCGTACTCGTCCGCCTTGGCGAAGAGCTCGATCTGGGCCATCACCTGGTTGGTGAAGGAGTTCGACATGACGAAGCTCGGATGGCCGGTGGCGTTACCGAGGTTCAGCAGGCGTCCTTCTGACAGCACGATGATCGAGTGTCCGTCAGCGAACTGCCACTCGTGGACCTGCGGCTTGATCTCGATGCGGTTGATGCCATCGATGCTCTCGAGGCCCGCGATGTCGATCTCGTTGTCGAAGTGACCGATGTTGCCGACGATGGCCTGGTGCTTCATGCGGCTCATCTGGTCGGAGGTGATGATGTCCTTGTTGCCGGTCGTGGTGATGAAGATGTCACCGGAACCGATCACGTTCTCGAGGGTGTTGACCTCGTAACCCTGCATCGACGCCTGGAGGGCGCAGATCGGGTCGATCTCGGTGACGATCACACGGGCACCCTGGGCACGCAGTGATTCAGCGCTGCCCTTGCCGACGTCGCCGAAGCCACAGACGACGGCGGTCTTGCCGGCGATCATGACGTCGGTCGCACGGTTGATTCCGTCGACGAGCGAGTGGCGGCATCCGTAGAGGTTGTCGAATTTCGACTTGGTGACCGAGTCGTTGACGTTGATGGCGGCGAAGAGCAGGTCGCCCGCTTCCTTCATCTCGTACAGGCGCATGACGCCGGTCGTGGTCTCCTCGGTGACACCCATGACGCCCTTGGCGAGTTCGGTCCACTTGTTCGGGGAGTTGGCGACCGAGTCAGTCAGCAGCTGGAGGACGACGCGGAACTCTTCGGATTCGCCAGTCGAGGGGTCGGGCACAACGCCGGACTTCTCGTACTCGACGCCCTTGTGGATCAGCAGCGTTGCGTCGCCACCGTCGTCGAGCAGCATGTTCGGTCCGACCGAACCGTCAGCTCCGGTCGAGGGCCAGGTGAGGGCCTTGTCCGTGCACCACCAGTACTCCTCGAGCGTCTCGCCCTTCCAGGCGAAGACCGGCACGCCCTGGGGATCCTCGGGGGTGCCGTTCGGGCCGACCGCGATCGCGGCCGCGGCGTGGTCCTGGGTCGAGAAGATGTTGCAGCTGGCCCAGCGCACGTCGGCGCCGAGCTCGGTCAGCGTCTCGATCAGCACGGCCGTCTGGACGGTCATGTGGAGCGAACCGGTGATCCGGGCGCCGGCGAGGGGCTTCGAATCGGCGAATTCGCGCCGGGTCGACATCAGGCCGGGCATCTCGTGCTCGGCGAGGCGGATCTCGTTGCGGCCGTATTCGGCCAGGCTCAGATCGGCAACCTTGAAGTCATTTTCAGTAATCGTCGCGGAAGTACTCATACGCAGGTCTGGTTCTCCTAAGTTCGGGGGGCGTTCACGCTACCATTCACGGTCAGTAATGGGTACAACGGAAAGAACATCCCAACTTTCGGCGTCCCCGGATTTATTCGGGAATTCTTTCCTGAATTTCTTCTCGAGGGTTCATCCTGCGGTGCCAGCGGTGATCTTCATCCCGATCATCGCGGTCATGTACTGGCTGGCGATCGCCGATGGTTCGGTGGCTCTGCCGGTGATCGGATTCACCCTCGCCGGCCTCCTGATCTGGACCCTGTCCGAATACTGGCTCCACCGGCTGCTCTTCCACTGGCACCCGAAGTTCAAGGGCGGTGACCAGCTCAACTTCATCATCCACGGTGTCCATCACGATCATCCGAACGACCGGATGCGGCTTGTGATGCCGCCTGCCGTCGGCCTGCCACTCGCCGCGATCTTCTTCACCGCCTTCGTCCTCGTCTTCGGCACCCCGGCCGGGTACATCGGCTTCGCCGGCTTCCTGATCGGGTATCTGATCTACGACTACACGCACTACTACGTGCATCACTTCGTCCCCAGGTCGAAGATCGGCAAGCGCGTGAGGGAGCACCACATGCGCCACCACTTCCAGGACCACCGTTACGGGTACGGCGTTTCGAGCCCCCTCTGGGACTACATTTTCCGCACTGTGCCCCGAACCAGACGCGAAGACCGCCCCGGCACCTAGCTGGCCGGTGTGACCCACCTCACTTGAGGTAACCGCAACTTTGCGTTTAGAGGCGGTTAATGTTCCTGTTCCTGAAGTATCATGTAGGATAGATATAGGCAGGTGGTCGACAACTTCGACTCGTGACAGGTTCAGAGCCTCGCGAATCGGCCTTATCCTCCGCGCCGGTCCAATAGACGGGTAGCAGAGGAAAAGTCAACGGAGCAAACGCTCCGCTGCGTCGTCGGGATATAGCCGGATCACCACATCCGGCAATAAGGGCTTTTGGGAAGCCCACCGTGGGTCACCGTCGTGAGACGGGCCCGAAACACGAAACACAAGGGAGAAACCATGAGTTTTCGTTACCGCAACGCAGCAGCTGCTGTGGTGAGCCTGATTGTCGGCGTTTTCGCCATTTTCGCCTTGGCCAGCCCGGCTTCGGCCACAACCCCCGATACAACTACTTCGAGTGGACCGTCCAGGGAGTGCGTCGACGCGTTCGGCGACGGATACGTCGGCTTCAAGATCGACGACGTCAACGAAGGCCACCTGAACGGCACCTACACGGACCCCAGCACGGGATTCAGCGTGACGGTCTCGAACACGAACAGCTCCGATCACACCTTCGATTACGTCTCCAGCTGGCCTGCGAACGTGATCGTCAAGGGTGGACCTGACCAGGGCGAGCTCTACTTCCCGCCGTCGAGCTCGGGAACGGGCCTCCATCCGCCGGTAAACCCGAACAACGGCACGTACTACGGGGTCAGCCACATCACCTTCTGCTGGCAGCCGGGTGGACCCACGGGACCGACCAGCCCCACCGGACCGACCGGCCCCACTTCGCCGACCGGCCCCACGGGACCGACCAGCCCCACCGGACCGACCGGACCGACTGGCCAGCCCAAACTGAAGATCACCAAGATCAGCGACAACCCGGTGGTCAGTGACGGCGACTCCGTCACCTTCACCCTCTCGGTGAAGAACGAAGGAACCGCCGCCTCCGAGAACACCGTGATCAACGATCTCGTTCCGGTCGGACTGACGGTCAATTCGGCTGACAGCTCCTGCACCACTTCCGGGCAGCAGGTCCAGTGTGTGATCGGCAGCCTCGCCGCCGGTCAGACCCAGACCTTCCAGGTCCACACCACGGCTACGGTCCTTACCGTCGACACGACCAATGACCAGCTGACCATCGGCAAGGTCGAGCAGCACGTCTCGATCCAGGCCGGACAGACCCAGACGGCGCAGATCACCTGTGGGCCCGACGGGATCATGTCCGACGGTGCCGTACGGGTTGACTCGGTCGACCAGGGAACCGGCGACCTGAACAGCGTCGAAGTCCACAAGCTGAAGTCGATCTCCGAGAGCACCTACGAAGCCACGGTCACGAACCACGCGACCGGTCAGGCCCAGGTCAAGCTCCTCGGCGTCTGCCTGCCGAAATTCACCACCGGCGGCCACGAGCTGCTGGTCAGCGCTCCGGTCACCCAGACGGTGGTACTCAACCAGGGTGTCCATACGGTCAACCTCACCTGTGGCGCCGGATACACGCCGATCGCCCCGGGCCTCCAGGTCACCGGTGGACGCGCGTACGTCATCGCCAGCGCCCCGAACGGTGCGACCGGCCGCAAGGTCACGCTCCGGATCGACCAGAACAACACCACAGCCGAGGTCAGCATCCGCTGCCTCTCGAACACCACGGGCGCCGTAGACGGCGGCACCTCCGAGCTCCAGTTCACCCCGATCACCAGGACCATCCAGGTCGGTGCCGGCCAGACGGTCAACGAGCAGCTGACCTGTGGTGACAACGCCAAGGGCATCGTCGCCGGCTGGGAATACGACGACGAGCTGGTTCAGCTCGGCAACGACCCCCAGCCGAAGACCAGGGTGTTCCGCATCTGGAACCCGACCAACCATCCGCTGAACGCGACGCTCTACCTGCTGTGCCTCGAGGCCCGCACCGGGACTCCCGGCGGCAGCAATAGCTACGTCAATACGGCGACGGTCAGTTCGAGCTCGAGCCAGGCCTCGGGTGCCCAGCTCTCCGACGACGCGTCGGTCACGGTTGGGCCCCAGGGTTCCAGCTCACGCAGCGCCGTCGCTCCGGTCGGCGCCAGCCTCACGGGAAGCAGCCTGAAGATCAAGCTGTCCTCTTCGGCCAAGGTCAAGGCCGTGGTCAGGTCGAACAGGAAATTCCGAATCGGCAACCGTCACTTCCGCAAGGGAAGCGTGCTCGGCAAGCGTGCTCACGGCACCGTCTCCCGGACCGCAAGGGTCAAGCTGAAGCGGGCTGCTGTAAAGGCGATCAAGACCGGCAAGGTCAGGCGGGTCAAGGTAACGATCACCTTCCACGGGAAGAAGAAGTCCAAGGCTCTGCGCATCAAGCGCAAATAGCCAGGAAGCAGCGATTCGTGAAGCGGCTGAACGGAAAATGTCTGGCGGTCAGGCCACCGGGGTGAGCGGCTCTTCGCCTGCGAGCACGGCGATCACGTTGCGCGCGACCAGGCTGGCCATGTCGTCACGGGCCCGGGTGGTCGCCGAGCCGATGTGCGGAGTGAGAGCCGTGTTCGGCGCGTCGAGCAGGCGCTGCGGCACGTTCGGCTCGCCCTCGTAGACATCGAGGCCTGCCCCGGCGATCTGGCCGGTCTCGAGTGCCGCCGCCAGTGCCTCGGAATCGACCACCGGGCCCCGGCCGGTATTGATCAGGATCGCGGTCGGCTTCATCAGCGCGAGCGCCGACGCGTCGATCAGATGGGTGGTTTCGGGGGTCGCAGGCAGATGAAGGCTGACCACATCAGATTGCCTAAGCAGTTGGTCGAGATCTACCCGGCGGGCGCCGAGCTTGACCTCCACCTCCTCTTTCCGCTCCCTCGACGTGTAGAGGAAGTCGCCACCGAGTCCCGACATCAGCTCGGCGTACCGCCGGCCGATCCGGCCCATACCGACGATGCCGATCGTGGCGCCGCTCAGCTCGAGCCCGAGGTGGGCCCCGGGGTCCCAGCCGCGCCACTCTCCCGCCCGCATGCGGGCCTCCGAGGCGGTGATCCCCCTGGCAGCCGCGTAGGTCAGCCCGGCCGCGAGCTCGGCCGTGGCGTTGGTCAGTACGTCGGGAGTGTTGGTGACGGTGACACCACGCTTGCGGCAGGCGATTACATCGATGTTGTCGTAACCAACCGCGAAGTTGGCGACCGCCTCAAGCTGGTCGCCGGCCGCGTCGAGCACGCCGTCGTCGATCGGCACCGTCGGGTCGGCGACGATCGCGGCGGCGCCCGGGACCAGCTCCAGGAGTGCCTCACGGTCCGAGTCGAGCCCGCCCTCGGCAACGTCGAAACCGGCGTCCAGAAGCTCACGGCCTGCCGGAAGCAGCACCCTTGCGATTACCACACTCTTCTTGTCACTCAAGAGGCACTCCTGTGCTTACCGTAGCTACTGACACTTTTGGCACTAGACTCCAGTTGGTTGACTGACTATTCATTCGTATCCACAACCTAAGGCAGATATGGCTCCCAAGACTGACGCAATTCGCAAGCTCGTCGAAGAACGACTGGCAGAACTGGACGAGGAACGAAAGCAGCTGCTGGACGCATTGTCCGCCCTGGACGGGGGCAAGGCCTCGGGCCGTTCCCGCTCTTCGCGCCGCAGCAAGTCCACCCGCTCTTCCGCACCCCGCCGCGGACGACGGCGCCGCAAGGGCGGAACCCGGGCCGAGCACGCCGAGAAGGCCGTGGCCGGGAACCCCGGGATCAAGGCTTCACAGATCGCCGAAGAGCTCAAGATCAAGCCGAACTACGTGTACCGCGTGATGGCCGAGCTGGTCAAGGACGGCCGGGTCACGAAGAAGGGCACCGGCTACTTCCCGGCCGAGTAGCCGGCGGCCGAGAACCCGAAAGTCAGGCACCATGCCTGAGAATCCGGATGTCGCACCAACCGTGGCTTAGATCAGGCCGAGGCCGGACACCGCGTCGCGCTCTTCGACCAGCTCGGCCGCGGTCCTGTCGATCATTTCGCGTGAGAAGTCGTCGATCTCGAGGCCCTGGACGATCTCGTACTCACCGTTCGCACAGGTGACCGGGAAGCTGGAGATGATCCCTTCGGGCACACCATAAGAACCATCTGACGGAATCGACATCGAGGTCCAGTCACCTTCGGTCGTACCGTTGACCCAGGTGTGAACATGGCCGATCGCCGCGTTGGCGGCGGAAGCGGCGCTGGAGGCCCCGCGGGCCTCGATGATCACGGCTCCGCGCTTGGCGACCCGGGGAATGAACTCTTCCTTGATCCACACTTCGTCGTCCACGGCCTCCCAGGCGTTCTCGCCGTCGACCTTGGCGTGAACCAGGTCGGGGTACTGGGTCGAGGAGTGGTTGCCCCACACGGTCATGTTGGTGATCGAGGTGACCGGGATCCTGAGCTTGTTCGCCAGCTGCGCGATCGCCCGGTTGTGGTCGAGGCGCGTCATCGCGGTGAAGCGTTCCTTCGGCACGTCGGGCGCGGCCGAGGCCGCGATCAGCGAGTTGGTGTTGGCCGGGTTACCGACGACCAGCACCTTGACGTCATCCGCGGCGCCGGCGTTGATCGCCTGGCCCTGGGGCTTGAAGATCCCGCCATTGGCTTCGAGCAGGTCCCCGCGCTCCATGCCCGGTCCGCGCGGACGGGCGCCGACCAGCAGGCCGATGTTGGTGCCTTCGAAGGCCTGGGCCGGATCGTCACTGATGCTGATCTTCTCGAGGAGGGGGAAGGCGCAGTCATCGAGCTCCATCGCGGTTCCCTCGGCGGCCTTGACGGCGGCCGGGATCTCCAGCAGGCTCAGATGGACCTTGACGTCGGGACCGAGCAGGTGTCCGCTGGCGATCCGGAAAAGCAGGGCGTAACCGATCTGGCCGGCGGCGCCGGTGACGGTGACTTTGACTGGGGTGCTCAAAGATTCTCCTTTTGTCTGAATGAAAAGGCGGGGCCTCAGGCCATCGCCGTTTGAAGGTTTTCGTCGATCGAAGCGAGGAACTCCTGGGTGGTCTGCCACTCCTGTTCGGGGCCGACCAGGAGAGCGAGGTCCTTGGTCATCTTGCCGCTCTCGACCGTCTCGATGCAGACGCGCTCGAGAGTCTCGGCGAACTCGGTGACCCCGGGCGTGCCGTCCATGCGACCCCGGGCGGCGATGGCCCGGGTCCAGGCGAAGATCGAAGCGATCGGATTGGTCGAAGTCGGGTTGCCCTTCTCGTGCTCGCGGAAATGGCGGGTCACCGTGCCGTGCGCGGCTTCGGCCTCGACCGTCTTGCCGTCGGGGCTCATCAGGACCGAAGTCATCAGGCCGAGCGAGCCGAAGCCCTGGGCGACGGTGTCGGACTGGACATCGCCGTCGTAGTTCTTGCAGGCCCACAGGTAACCGCCCTCCCACTTCATCGCCGAGGCGACCATGTCGTCGATCAGGCGGTGCTCGTAAGTGATGCCGGCGGCGGCGAAGTCGTCTTTGAACTCGGCCTGGAAGATCTCCTCGAAGAGGTCCTTGAAGCGCCCGTCGTACTTCTTCATGATCGTGTTCTTGGTCGACATGTAGACCGGGTAGCCGCGGTCGAGGCCGTAGCGCAGCGAGGCCCGGGCGAAGTCGCGAATCGACTCGTCGTGGTTGTACATGGTCATCGCGATGCCGGCCTCGGGGAACTCGTGGACGACGACCTCCACCGGTTCGCCGCCATCCTTGGGGGTGAAGGTCGTGGTCAGGGTGCCTTCGCCGGGAATCAGCATGTCGGTCGCGCGGTACTGGTCGCCGAAGGCATGACGGCCGATGACGATCGGCTTGGTCCAGCCGGGCACCAGGCGCGGCACGTTGGAGATCACGATCGGCTCGCGGAAGATGACTCCGCCGAGGATGTTGCGGATGGTGCCGTTCGGCGAGCGGTACATCTCCTTGAGGCCGAACTCCTCTACCCGGGCCTCGTCCGGGGTGATCGTGGCGCACTTGACGCCAACGCCGTACTGCTTGATCGCGTTGGCCGAGTCGACCGTGATCTGGTCGTCGGTCGCGTCACGCGCTTCGATGCCGAGGTCAAAGTACTTGAGGTCGATGTCGAGGTACGGCAGGATCAGCTGCTGCTTGATGAACGACCAGATGATCCTGGTCATCTCATCGCCATCCAGCTCGACAATCGGATTCTCGACTTTGATCTTCGGCAAGGCGGGTACATCCCTTCGTATCGGAACCTGCAAAACTTTTGGTGGGCGCACGATGGTATAGGCAACAAGCCTGCGCCGGGCTGTGCGATCATGGCTCTTGATGCCAGCTACTCATCAGGTTTTCAACCAGTCCACGGCGCTCGAAGACGTGAACCTCTTCACCGTCGACCAGCCGCTCCAGGAAGCCCTGAAGCGAGAGGGCGGCGGCTGGGCGGCCGACCAGGCGAGCGAGCTCGGCGAGATCTGCGGATCGGCCGAGGTCCAGCGCTGGGGCGTCGAAGCCAACAACAATCCGCCCAAGCTGAAGACCCACGACCGCTTCGGCAACCGGGTCGACGAAGTCGAGTTCCATCCCGCCTGGCATGAACTGATGAAGATCGGCGTCGGCCACGGCATCCATTCGCTTCCCTGGCAGGAACCCCGGTCGGGCGCCAACGTCGCCCGGGCCGCGCTCTTCACCCAGCTGAGCCAGGCCGAAGCCGGGGTCGGTTGCCCGATCTCGATGACCTTCTCGGTGATTCCGGCCCTGCGGACCCAGCCCGAGATCGCCGCCGAGTGGGAGCCGCGTTTTCTCTCCAACGATTACGACGGCGAGCTGCGGCCGGCCGAGACCAAGCCCGGCGCCCTCGCCGGAATGGCCTTGACCGAGAAACAGGGCGGCTCCGACGTGCGTGCCAACACCACCCGGGCGGTGCCGGTGAACGGCGGCGGTCCCGGCGCCGAGTACGAGATCACCGGCCACAAGTGGTTCTGCTCGGCCCCGATGTGCGATGCCTTCCTCGTTCTGGCCCAGACCGATGCCGGTGTCTCCTGCTTCCTGATGCCGCGCTTCACGCCCGACGGCACCCGCAACAACTTTTACATCCAGCGGCTCAAGGACAAGCTCGGTAACAGGTCGAACGCCTCCTCCGAGGTCGAGTTCCAGGGTGCCTGGGCCCGGCTGGTCGGCGAAGAGGGCCGCGGCGTGCGAACGATCATCGAGATGGTCGGCCACACCCGACTCGACTGTGCGATCGGATCGAGTGCCGGCATGCGGGCCGGGGTCGCCCAGGCGACCTTCTACGCGAGCAACCGTTCCGCCTTCGGCAAGAAACTGATCGACCAGCCACTGATGCAGAACGTGCTGGCCGACCTCTCGATCGAGTCCGAGGCGGCGACGGCTTCGATGATGCGCCTCTCTCGCGCCTACGACGACGCTGCAACCGGCAATGAATCGGCGCAGCTGCTGAAGCGGATCGCGACGCCTGTGCTCAAGTACTGGATCTGCAAGCGTGCCCCGTGGCACGCCTTCGAGTCGCTCGAATGCCTCGGCGGTAACGGCTATGTAGAGGAATCGGGCATGCCACGACTCTTCCGGGAGAGCCCCCTGATGTCGATCTGGGAGGGCTCGGGCAACGTCCAGTGCCTGGACGCACTCCGGGCAATGGTCAAGAGCCCGGCCAGCGTTGAGGTCCTCTACAACGAGATCGGCGAGGCAACCGGCGCCGATTCACGGCTCGACGCCTACGTCGACCGGCTCAGGACTTCAATGGAGACTTCGCCCGAAACGCTCGAGGTCCGGGCCCGCCGCATCGTCGAAGGTCTGGCGGTCGCGCTCCAGGGTTCACTGCTCGTCCGCCACGGAGATCCCGCCGTCAGCGACGCCTTCTGCGCGTCACGCCTGGGCGGTGACTGGGGCGAGGCCTTCGGCACTCTGCCGGCCGGCCTCGACTACCAGACGATCATCGAGCGCAATACACCCAAGGTCTGACCAGCCCGACGCCGGTCATTCGCTGGGGGGGTCTCCGGAGAACTTCGGACCGGGCCGTTCCATGATCCGGAAGGACGGTCTCTGGAAACCGAACTCGCGGTACATGTCGTGGGCGTCGCCGGTGCCGAGCAGCCAGCGCAGATCCGGGTAGGGGCCGTTGTCGATCGCCTCTCGCACGATCTCCTTGCCGAGTCCCCTGCCCCGGTGCCCGTCGAGGACGAAGACGTCACACAGGTAGGCGAAGACGACTTCGTCCGACGCCGCCCGGGCGTAGCCCACCATCGCGCCGGTTTCGTCATAGAGGCCGATCACGATCGTTGCCCTGCGGATCGTCTTCAGCACGTCCTCGCGTGCCCGGCCGCGGGCCCAGTAGGACTCCTCGATCAGGAACTGGCAGACGACCTCGACATCGATCCGTTCGGGGTCGTCGTCCAACTCGTATCCATCGGGCAGTTGCCGTTTCATCGCTGAAAGACTGACACGCCGGGCCGACGGAGTCCCGGTCCTGATATTCATCCGGTTCAACCTGCCACCTCCAGAAAGGCTCCGATGCCCGACCAGGGACTGAGCAACCACCACAGCAGCACGCTGAAAGAGATCTTCGACCGCCAGAACCACAGCGTCGAGTGGCGGAAGATCGAGTCCCTTCTCGAAGCCGTCGGTACCGTGGCTCAGGAGCACAACGGCCACCTCAAGGTTGCGATCGGCCCCGAGACCGAGGTCTTCCACGTCCACCAGAACAAGGACGCCGACCGCCAGTCGATCGTCGACCTGCGGCGGATGCTGACCGAGGCCGGTTATGGCCCCGAAGGCGAGGCCGGCGGGGTCGAAGACGAACGCAACCGTGACTACAAGGACAACCGCTGGGGCAAGCCCGAAGACGAGGCGTAGCCCCGGGCTGGACCCGGTCGTCCCTTACCATGGGTGACCATGTTCGGCGGCGGCAAATCTTTCACGCTTTTCAGGGTCCGGGGAATCCGGATCACGGTGGACTGGTCCTGGTTCATCGTGTTGTTCCTGGTCATCTTCTGGCTCTCTGATTTCTACGGGACCCTGCTCGGCCAGCCGAATTCCGCGACCGAGCCCTACTTGCTGGCGGTGGCCAGTGCCGTCGGCTTCTTCAGCTCGATCGTGCTGCACGAGCTCGGCCACGCCTTCATGGCGATGCGAAACGGCATCGGAATCACCCGGATCTCGCTCTGGATCTTCGGCGGCGTCGCCCAGATGGACCGGGAGTCGGACAGTCCCGGCACCGAATTCAAGGTCGCGATCGGCGGGCCGGTCGTCACCGCGCTGATCGCGGCGGTGCTGTTCGCGATCGGCATCTTCACCGTCGGCTGGGCGACTTTCCAGGACGCGCTCGAGATGCAGGTCACCGCCGACACCACCGGCATCGTGGCGATGGTCGCCTGGCTGGCCGCGGTCAACGTGATCGTGCTCGCCTTCAACCTTCTGCCGGCGTTCCCGATGGACGGCGGCCGGATCGTGCGCTCGATCGCCTGGAAGATCACCGGCAAGCGCTCGGCCGCAACCCGCTTCGCAGCCGGGCTCGGCCGGATCTTCGGCTACCTGTTCATCGGCCTCGGTGTGGTCTGGGCGGTGACCGGCAGTGTCTTCAGCGGTGTCTGGCTCGCCCTGATCGGTGTCCTGATCACCGGTTCCGCCCGGGCGGCGACCGTTCAGACCAACGTGACCAGCCGGCTCGACGGAATCAAGGTCGGTGATGTCATGGACGAGAACCCGGTGGCGATCCCCGGCACGACCACGATCGACCAGGCACTCGACGAGTACTTCCTCCGGTACGAGTGGTCCTGGTTCCCGGTGGTCGACGGCGGCAACCGATTCCTCGGCATGGTCATCCGTGAGCAGCTCGAGCAGATCACGGAGACCGACCGGGCTTCGACCACGGTCTCCGAGCACCTGGAGCTGAACAGCCGCGCCTTCCACATCAGCGAAGAGGCCCTGCTCGAAAGCCTGCTCGGTAACCCCGACCTGCGGAAATTCGGGGCCCTGATGGTGACCAATCACGGCGGGCAGCTCGCCGGCGTCGTGACCGTCGAACAACTCGGACGAGCGCTGCGCCCCTAAAAAAAATAGGATCGCCTTCTGGCAATCGCAGTCGGCACATTCCTGATCGTCCTCGCCCTGATCGCGAGTGAACGCGTCCATCGGACCAAGGTGGCGCTGCTGGGCGCGGCGGTCGTGGTGCTCTTCGTCGGCGAGTACAACGAGCAGCTGGCCATCGATTCGGTCGAATTCGCCACGCTCGGCCTGCTCGCCGGCATGATGATCCTGGTCTACATAACGCAGCAGACCGGGATCTACGACTACATCGCGGTACGCGCCGGACAGATCTCCCGCGGGCGGCCATTCGTCCTGGTGGTGATGATGTCAGCGACGGTCACCATCCTCTCGGGGTTCCTCGACAACCTCACGACCATCCTGCTGATCGTGCCGATCACGTTCCTGCTGGCCGACACGCTCGACATCAGCCCGATGCCGCTGATCATGGTCGAGATCATGGCTGCCAACATCGGTGGTGCCGCGACCCTGATCGGCGATCCGCCGAACATCCTGATCGGCGACGCTGCCAATCTGAGCTTCAACGACTTCCTGGTCAACAACGCGCCCGGGGTCATCGCGATCCTCGCCGTAGTCACGGTCGGCCTCTACTTCGTCTTCCGAAAACAGCTGCAGGTCGAAGAGGTGAACCGAAGGTACGTGATGGAACTCGACGCCAAAGCGTCGATCTCCGATCCGACCGAGCTCAAACGGACCCTGCCGGTGCTCGTCGGCACGATCATCATGTTCTTCCTGCACCAGTACATCCACGTCGAACCGGCCACGATCGCGCTGTCCGGTGCCGCGGTCGGCCTGGCGGTCACCCGGATCCCGATCGAGAAGGCCCTCGAAAAGATCGAGTGGACCACGCTCTTCTTCTTCATCGGCCTGTTCGTGATGGTCGGCGCGCTCGAGGCGACCGGAGCGATCGAGCACGTTGCCGACGCGATCCAGTCGGTGACCGACGGCAATCGCAGTGCCGAGCTGGTCGCGATCATCTGGACGTCGTCGATCATCGGCGGAATCGTCGACAACATCCCGCTGACCACAGCGATGATTCCCGTTGTCTCCGAGATCCAGACCGACCCCGGCGACCACGCCTACTGGTGGGCACTTTCGCTCGGTGCCTGTTTCGGCGGCAACCTGACCATGGTCTCGGCCGCGGCCAACGTCGCGGCGGCGGGCCTCGCGGACCGGGCCGGACATCCGTTCAGCTTCTTCCAGTTCCTGAAGATCGGGCTGCCGGTGACCCTGGTCTCAACGATCCTCGCAACGGCGTACATTCTTCTGCGGTACTAAAGGGAAATGAGCAACCTTGGCTGATCACATAGTCAGAGCAATCATTCGGGAGGTCAAGCCTCTCGTGACTTCCGATCCGGTCGGTTACGCGGCTCGCCGCGTGATCCAGTCCGGCCTGCCGGCGCTGCCGGTGGTCGACGAGGACGGCAACTATGCCGGGCTCTTCGGCGAGCGCGAGTTCATGACCGCGGTCTTCCCCGGCTACGTCGGCACCCTGATGTCGGCCCGCATGATCCGGCGCTCACTCGACGAGACGATCGAACGCCGCATCGGCAGCCAGGAAGAGCCGGTGCGCGGGTACCTCACCACCGACCCGGTCCTGGTCGAGGACGACTACTCCGACACCCAGCTCGCCGAGACCTTCCTCCACCACCGGGTAATGGTCGTCCCGATCGCCACTGAAGGCCAAGTCCACGCGGTGGTCACAAGGAGCGAGTTCTTCCAGGCGCTTTATGAACGGATCGCCGATATAGCTGAGGACTTCGGGGACTGAGAGCAGACTGGGCGCCCGGGCGAGGTGACCTGAATCGAGGCCACCTCACGGCACTTATCCGGGTCACCTCGTCGCCGGGTCCAAGTCGGCCAAGGTGGAGCAAATAATCTGAGCTACTTCCTCAGGGCGCTCGTCAACCTGGCGCCAGGTAAATCGAAGGATGGTCCACTTATCTCCTTTCAGCCGGTTGGCTCTGAGGGTGTCGTTCTCGAACATCTCCATTCCGCGGTGGAACTCGTAGCCGTCCGCTTCCACGATTACTCGTTGTGCCGGCCATCTGAAATCGGGTCGGTACTGCTTGGTCTTTTTGTTTATCTCAGGCAAGGGAATCCGACCTTCGTGAACCAGGCCCAGGACGATCGCTTCGAGTAGCGATTCGGTCTGCTCGATGTTGGGGATCCGACGGTTGACTGCCCTCCTGAAACTGCCGCCACCCCTATGGCCACCGGTTCGCTCGGCGGAGTCACGAAGGGCTTGTTCGCTCAGCAGACCAAGCCGATCGGCTTCTGTGAATGCCCGGTGATATCGCTTTTCAGTAAGCACCATCGTCAGATCCCGCAAGGTCCGCGCCGGCGACGTCAGGGTCAGACCTCGTTTCGAGGAGAGGTCAGTCGCTGGAAGGCGATTGGTCTCGTGAACGAGCAGGTATGGCCACCAACGCTGGCCTTCAACCCGAATCCTTGACCGCCGATTTCGCCCTCCGCGAGGCCGAAGTACTTCGACCGGGCTCCGATGGTCAAGAAAGCCCCAAAGTGCAGCGGCGCTGCGCATCCCGAGCGTGGAACCCTCACCTGCGGCGAAAAGCGAAGCTTGCAGGAGTCCGTCCGGCGTTAGATGAGGGCGCCCGACCAGATAGACACCGGAAAACACCGGAAATAGAAACGATTGCGAAACTCGATTGGCGATCGTCCGCGGCGGAATACCTCTCGACATCAACTGTTGGCGGGATACCACCCCATGCTGACGATCGGCCAATCGGAGAATGACCTGAGATGTCGATGCGGAGCGGCCCACTGCGAGGCATGCTTGAGCGATAGTGCTCACGCATGCCACGACAAGAACGAACAATGAATGAGAACTTCAGGCGGAAGTGACCTGGATCAAGGCCATATGGAGGCCTCTATCCCGGTCACCTTCCGTGCGTGCCTAGTTCTGCTTCAGCCAGTCGTTCTCGATCAGGAGTTCCGCTACCTGGATGGCGTTGGTGGCGGCGCCTTTTCGCAGGTTGTCTCCGACCAGCCATAGGTTCAGACACCTTTCGTGGCTGGGATCGCGGCGGATCCGGCCGACCAGGACCTCGTCGATTCCGGCTGCTTCGATCGCCATCGGGTAGACCGCGTTGGCGGGATCGTCGGCGACGACCACCCCTTGCGTGCCGGCGAGGAGTTCGCGGCAGGCCTCGGGACTCAGGTCGTCTCTGGTCTGGATGTTGATCGACTCGGAGTGGCCGCTGATCACGGGCACCCGGGCGCAAGTCGCCGAAATGCCGACTTCGTCGCCGATACGTAAGATCTTGCGGGTCTCGGCCATCACCTTGCGCTCCTCGGTGGTGTAGTCGTCGCCGTCCTTGAAGTTCTCGACCTGGGGCAGCACGTTGAAGGCCACCCGGTGCGGGTAGACCGAAGCAGCCGGAACTTCCTCTCCGGCGAGCACGGCCGCCGACTGGGTCTTCAGTTCCTCGATCGCGAGGTTGCCGGTTCCGGAGACCGCCTGGTAGGTGGAGATGATCAGGCGCTCGAGTCCGCAGCTACGGTGGATCGGCGACAGCGCCATCATCATCACCATGGTCGTGCAGTTGGGATTGGCGACGATGCCCTTGTGGTTCTGTGCGGCCTCGTCATTCACTCCGGCGACGACCAGCGGCACGTCATCGTGCATGCGCCAGTAGCTGGTGTTGTCGACCACGACGGCTCCGGCTTCGGCGAACCTGGGCGCCCATTCGGCGCTGACCGAACCGCCGGCCGACGAGATCAGGATGTCGATCCCCCGGATCGACTCGTCCGAGGGCACCAGGCAGGTGATCGTCGAGTCGCCGAACGGCAGGGACTTGCCTTCCGACCGCGCGGAGGCGAAAGGCACGACTTCGCTCGCCGGAAAATCGCGCTCGGCGAGGATCTCGAGAATGGTCGAACCGACCGCCCCGGTGGCGCCGAGGACTCCGACTCTGTAGGACCCCCCGCTCATGAGCCCGGGACCGCGGGGCGATGCTCTCCGGTCGGATCTTCCTTGACGATCGCCCGCTCGCCCAGGTCGAAGGCGGCGTGGATCGCCCGCACGGCTTCCGGGACTTCGTCCGCGCGAATGACGCAGGAAATCTTGATCGGTGAGGTGGAGATCATCTCGATGTTGATGCGCTTCTCACCGAGGACCTCGAAGACCTTGGCGGCGACTCCGGGATGGCTGCGCATGCCGGCGCCGACGATCGACACCTTGCCGATGCGCTCGTCGGTCCGGACCGAGTTGCTGATGTCGCCGAGGCCGGCGATGACGTCGACCGCGCTCGGCAGGTCGTCGCGGTCCACGGTGAAGGACAGGTCGGCCAGGGCGTCGTCGCCGATCGGCTCGTTCTGGATGATCACGTCGACGTTGACGTTGGCTTCGGCGAGGGAACCGAAGATCCGCCCGGCAATGCCGGGTTCGTCACGGACGCCGACGACGGTCACTCGGGACTCGTCGTCGGAGTGGGTTACGGCGGTTACTATCGGTCGTTCCATGGTCTCGCTTTCGGGAAGTACGAGGGTACCGGGCAGGTCCTCGAAGCTACTGCGGCAATGAATCGGGACGTTCTGGTTGCGGGCGTATTCGACGGCGCGGAGCTGAAGCACATTGGCTCCGGACGCGGACATCTCGAGCATCTCCTCGTAGGAGACGACCGGTAGTTTGCGCGCGTCAGGCACGATACGCGGGTCGGCGCTGAAAACCCCGGTCACATCGGTGTAGATCTCGCAGACGGAAGCACCGAGAGCGGCCGCGAGCGCGACCGCCGTGGTGTCGGAGCCGCCGCGGCCGAGCGTGGTCACGTCCCGGCTGTCGGTGGAGACCCCCTGGAACCCGGCGACCAGCACGATCTGCTCCTTGCCGAGCGTGTCCTTGATGCGGTCCGCACGAACGTCGACGATGCGGGCCTTGGTGTGCGAAGAATCGGTGACGATGCCGGCCTGGGAGCCGGTCAGGGAGACGGCCTTGTGGCCCATGTCGTTGATCGCCATCGCGGCCAGCGCGCAGGAGATGCGTTCGCCGGTCGAGAGCAGCATGTCCATCTCCCGGGGGTCCGGACGATCCGAGATCTCGAAGGCGGTGGCGACCAGCTCGTCGGTCGACTTGCCGCGCGCCGAGAGCACCGCAACCACGCGGTTGCCGGCCTCGCGGGCAGCGACGATCCGGCGGGCAGCGCGCTTGATCTGTTCCGGCCCGGCAACAGAGCTGCCGCCGAACTTCATCACCACGATGTCATCTCTTTCCGGCATCAACCAGTCAGGATACGAAAAGCGAAAGCGCCGACCCGGTGTGAACAGGGTCACAAAGGTGGATATAACCCGCGGATATATGTAATGGAAGCCATCTACGGGCGCCGAGTTCGATTCAACGATCTCATCCCAGGCGCCCGCCCAGGAGAAGATCGACGTGTTTGACAGCCTTGCGAGGATCGCCGACGGCAGGGCCCGCCGCGTCGGACTGATCGCGATCGTCTTCTTCGTCGTGGCCGCGGCTCTCGGCGGCTCGGTCGCCGAACACCTCGGCCCCTATGGCGCCGAGGACAGCAGGACCGAAAGCGTGAAGGCCGACAACGCGCTGAAAGAGGCCGGATACCGGCCGTCCGACACGACCGTCCTGATCAGCGGCGTCGACGTCAGGGGATCGGCCACGGGCCGACGGGAGGTGGAGGCGATCCGTCGCGAGATCCTGGCGGAGCCGGGCGTCAAGGATGCCGCCGGGTTCGCCCAGACGAAGTCCCCCGCCTTCGTCTCCCGCGACGGCACGAAGGCCATGATCGCGGTCTCGCTCGAATCGACCGAAGACAAGGCCCGCCAGGACGCGGCGGCCGATGTGGCCGCCGTCGTCGAAGGTCGCGACAACGTCACGGTGGGCGGCCTGCCGCTGGCCAACGAACAGGTGAATGCCCAGGTCGAGAGGGACCTGCGCCGGGGAGAGCTGCTCGTCTTTCCGCTGCTCTTCCTGCTGTCGCTGCTCTTCTTCCGCAGCCTGATCGCGGCCGCGCTGCCCTTGATGGTCGGCGCGATCGCGATCGTCGGCACCTTCCTCGGGCTGCGGATCGCGGCCGAGGTCGGTTCGGTGTCGGTCTTCGCGCTCAACCTGACGACCGGACTCGGGCTGGGTCTGGCGATCGACTACAGCCTCTTCATCGTCTCCCGCTACCGGGAGGAGATCGCGGTCAGCGGTCCCGGACTGCCGGCGATGAAACGCACCATGAGCACCGCCGGCCGCACCGTCTTCTTCTCCTCGATGACCGTCGCCGCCTCGATGGCCGCGTTGCTGATCTTCCCCCAGCGCTTCCTCTATTCGATGGGGCTGGGCGGACTGCTCGTCTCGGTCCTCTCGGCGACGGTGGCGCTGACCGTGTTGCCGGCGGTGCTGACCATGCTCGGTCCCCGGGTCAACTCGCTATCACCGAAATTCCTCCAGCGGCGCGAACGGCAGGAGGCGAGCTCCAGCCAGGAAGGCTTCTGGTACCGGCTCTCGCGTTTCGTGATGAAACGCCCGGGGCCGATCGCCGCGATCACGGCCCTGCTGCTGATCGTCCTGGCGATCCCCGCCTTCGGCATGAACTTTGTCGCGATCGACGCCGACATCCTGCCGCCGGGGACGAGCTCCCGGGTGGTTCAGGAAACACTCGAGAACGACTTCCCCGGCGGCAACTCCGAGCGGGTCAGGGTGGTCGCCCGTGGCAACGAGAAATCCGTCCAGCGACTGAGCAGCCAGATCGCGGACACGGCGAACATCGCGTCGGTGAACCCGCCGCAGCCCCTTGCCGGCGGCATCACCCTGATCGAAGGAACCACCCGGGCGGGTTACATGGACGGTCCGACCCAGGACATGGTCGACGCCCTGAGGGACCGGTCGCCGCCACCGGGCCTGGACGTCCAGGTCACCGGCGCCACGGCGCACTTCGTCGATTTCCAGAACAGCCTGAAGCAGCATTTCCCGATCGCGCTGCTGATCATCGTGATCGCGACGCTGATCATCCTCTTCCTGTTCACCGGCTCGGTCGTGCTGCCAGTCAAATCGCTGCTGATGAACGTCCTCAACCTGGGAGCCGTCTTCGGGCTGCTGACCCTGATCTTCCAGGACGGCAACCTCCAGGGCCTGCTCGACTTCGAGACCCCCGGGGGTATCGACCAGTCAACGCCGATCCTGATCCTCGCGATCACTTTCGGCCTCTCCACCGACTACGCGGTGTTCCTGCTGTCACGGATCAAGGAAGCCCGCGATTCGGGCTTCTCCGATTCGGAAGCGGTCGCGGTCGGGCTCGAGCGCACCGGCCGGATCGTCACCGCGGCCGCGCTCCTGTTCGCGCTGGCGGTCGGTGCCTTCGCGGCCGGCGAGATCGTCTTCGTCAAGGAGCTCGGTGTGGGTACGGCGCTCGCCGTTCTGATCGATGCCACAATAATCCGGGCACTGCTCGTCCCCTCCCTGATGGAGCTGCTCGGCAGCCGCAACTGGTGGGCGCCGAAACCCTTACGGCGTTTCTACGACCGCTGGGGCATCTCCGAGACCGAAGCACCGACGACCCCTTCCGCGAAACAATGAAAACGAGAACGATGACCGACTTCGAGACCGACACCGCAGCCATCGAGTTCGCCCCCGGGCGATACCGGGTCGAGCTGAACGACCGCTGGTGGATCGGCCCGGGGCCGAACGGCGGCTACGTGGCCGCGTTGATGCTCCAGGCGATGAGCCAGCTGGTGTCCGAAGTTACCGAAGGCACGACCGTGCAGCCGCCGCGCTCGCTCTCGGTCCATTTCCTCAGCGCCCCATCCGTTGGTGAAGCCGAAGTCCACGTGAAGATCGAACGGCAGGGACACTCGACCACCTTCATCTCGGCCCGCCTGATCCAGGACGGCGAGACCGAGGCCAAAGCGATGGCGGTCTTTTCTGCCGAGCGCCGCGGTCCTTCGTTCAACCACTCGAAGATGCCTTCGGTGCCTTCGCCTGAATCCGGCCGGGAGCTCGACACCGCCAAGGCGCCGGTGGCAGTCTTCACTCAGTACCGGGCCGTGCCGGTGATCGGCGGTGAGGCTTTCGGCGGCGGGGCCCGGGCCGAGACCGGAGGCTGGATGAAGCTCAAGGATGAGCAGCCGATGACCGCGGTGCTGGCCGCGGCGATGCTCGACGTCTGGTTCCCGGCGCCCTTCGTGACACTCACCGAGCGCGTCTTTGCACCGACCCTCGAATACACGGTCCACTTTCCCCGCGAGCTACCGGTGCCGGGGTCGGAGGCGGCCGACTGGGTACTTGTGCGCCTGATGGCCGACGAGGCCCACGACGGGCACTTCTCTGAGGACGGCGAGCTCTGGAGCCGAGACGGCACCCTGCTCGCCCGCTGCCGGCAAGTTGCATTGCTCCGCGCACCCAAGTAGTCGCATTCCAAGTCGCACAGCGAAACTATTCGTGACTTCTATCGAGCGAAGTGACTCGGATTCCTTGTTCTAATCCAGAGTTCGGCGGCCGACCATCGCCTTGCCCAGGGTGACTTCGTCGGCGTGCTCGAGGTCGGCACCGACCGGCAGGCCACTGGCCAGTCGGGTCACGCTGACCTGGCTTCGCAGCAGGTCGGCGATGTGGATCGCGGTGGCCTCGCCGGTGGTGGTCGGGTTGGTCGCCAGGATCACTTCGGTGATGCCACCGGCGGCGACACGCCGGCGCAGTTCGGCGATGCGCAGATCGCCTTCATCGATGCCATCGATCGGTGAAAGGGCCCCGCCGAGGACGTGGTAGCGGCCCCGGTATTCGTGGGTCCGCTCGATCGGAATCACATCGGCGGGTTCTTCAACCACGCAGATCAGGGCCTCGTCGCGGGAATGGTCCTCGCAGATCCGGCACTGCGGCCCTTCGGCGAGGTTGAAGCAGATCTCACAGAGGCCGACCTTCTCCTTGACCTCGATGATCGCCTCGGACAGGCTGCGCACCGCGGCGTCGTCGCTGCGCAGGATGTGGAAAGCGAGGCGCTGGGCCGTGCGCCGGCCGATGCCGGGCAGCTGGGAGAGCTCGGCGGTGAGACGGCTGAGGGGTGCGGGTCCTTCGCTCATCCACCAGGGAGGCCGGGGCCACCCATACCTGGCATGCCCGGCATGTCGGGCATCTTCGAGGCGGCCAGCTCCTGAGCCGAGCGGATCGCTTCGTTGACGGCTGCCTGAACCATGTCGGCAAGCATGTCGACGTCTTCCGGATCAACCGCGTCGGGGTCGATCACGACATCCTTGATCACGAGGTCGCCGGTGATCGTCACCTTGACCATGCCGCCGCCGGCGCTGGCCTCGACTTCTTCGTCCTTCAAAGCCTCCTGGGCCTGCATCATGTCGGTCTGCATCTGCTGGGCCTGCTTGAGCAGCGCGTTCATGTCCATTCCACCGGGCATGCCGCCCATTCCTTTACGTGCCACTAGATGACCTCCTCTGCGTTGAATTCCGATTTGACCTTCTCGACGAATTCATCCTCGCCGACCGTGTCGCTGTCTCCACTGAACGAATCGCCGGCGGAGGCCGGGCCGTCGAGGTCACCGTAAGCGACTTCGAGTTCTTCACCGGTGACCGTGAGCAGGGCCGCGGCGAGCTGCTGGCGCCGCTCCGGCTTCTCGGCGTTGCGGCGGTTGAACGAAGACTCGGGCGGGAAGCCAATCTCGACCTTTCTCTCTCCGGCGCTGATCGGTCGCGTGCCTTCGAAGTAGGAAGCCGTCGGGCCGGAGCCGCCGGCGCGCAGGGCCTCGATGACGGTCGGCCAGATCTGGGTGAGCTTGTCGAGGTCGAGGTCTTCCGCGGACGGGGCCGGTTCGGGTTCCGGCTCGGCCACGGTGACCGGCTCGGGGGCCTCCTGCGAAGGCGGCTCTTCAGCGGGTTCGGGCGCGGGGTCCGCGGATTCCGGCGTTGGTGCGGGCTCCGGCACTCCCGACCGCTCGAGCTTCTCGATCCGCCGCATCAGACCTTCGGCGCCGGGGTCGAGGTCGGGCCGGGCCGCCTTGAGCAGTGCGACCTCGACCGCCAGGCGGGCTTCGTCGCCTTCGCGGATCGTGGTGAGAGCGGCCGCGAGTTCGTCGATCGTCCGGATCAGCGTGGCCGGTCCGATCGCGTGCGCCTGGGCGGCGAGGCGCGGGGCATCGGTCGCGGTCACCGCGAGGGCTTCGGGGATCTCGCCCGTGGTCTGGGTGACCAGCAGTACCCGCAGGTGGCCGAGCATGTCCCGGGCGAAACGCGCCGGGTCCCGGCCGCTCTGGGCCATGGTCTCGACCGCGACGAGCACGGCCTTGGGGTCGGAGGCGACGATCGCGTCGACCACGCCGAAGAGCAGGTCGGCGTCAGCGGCGCCGAGCAGTTCCAGAACTTCGCCCAGCTCGATCGTCTTGCCGCTGTAGGCGACGAGCTGGTCAAGCGTGCCGAGGGCGTCACGGAAGCTGCCAGACGCAGACCGGGCGATCATCGAGACGGCGGGCTGCTCGATCTCGATCGTCTCGGCCACCGCGACCCGGTTGAGCACCTCGGAGAGCTGCTCCATCGAGGGCCGCTGGAAGTCGAAACGCTGGCAGCGGTCGGCGATCGTCGGCATCACCTTGTGGGCCTCGGTCGTGGCGAGGATGAAGACTGTGTTCGGCGGCGGTTCCTCGAGTGTCTTGAGGAAGGCGTTCCAGGCTTCCTTGGTCAGCATGTGGGCCTCGTCGAGGATGTAGACCTTCCAGCTGCCGGCGGTGGGGGCGAAGGCGACCCGGTCCCGGAGGCCGCGGATGTCGTCGACCGACCGGTTCGAAGCGGCGTCCATCTCGATCACGTCGACCGAGGTGCCGGCCGCGATCGAACGGCAGGACTCGCAGACCCCGCACGGGGTCAGGGTCGGCCCGCCGTTCTCACAGTTGAGTGACATCGCGAGGATCTTCGCCATCGAGGTCTTGCCGGTGCCGCGCGAGCCGACGAAGAGGTAAGCGTGATGGATCTGGTCGCGTTCGATCGCATTGGAGAGGGTGCGCACGACATGGCGCTGACCGACCACCTGATCGAAAGAGCCGGGTCGATGTCGCCGATATAAAGAGGTCGCTTCACTCATCAGGGCAGACGACCAGTCTAGCCGTCCGTGGTGATGCCTCGAAAACCGCAACCCGGCCGAACTGGGTCGGATAACCACACAACTTGCGATGTTTTCCGACCCAGTTCGCCTGAGGGTGCTTTCCGATCGTGAATCACGGGACAATGCCCGGAATGCCGCAATCGAGCCGACTCCGCTCATGGGGACTTCCCCTGGCTTTCATCCTCGCCTCGACGGCGGTTCTGCTGGCGATCTTCCCCCGCGGGTTCCCCAACTACGACACGATCTACTACCTGCTGTGGGGCCGGGAGATCTTCGACGGCATGAGCCCGGACTACGGCGCACCGCTCGCGCCGACCCCCCACCCCCTCTACGACCTGCTCGGGGCCGTGGTGGCGCCGCTCGGAGACGGGTCGATCACCGTGGCGATCCTGATCGCCTACCTCAGCCTCGGCCTGCTGGCCTGGCTCGTCTACAAACTGGGCTCGGCCTGGTTCGACCGCGCGATCGGCGGAGTCGCCGCCTTCCTCGTGATGACCAGCGCTCCGGTCCTGAGCAACGGGCTGCGGGCCTACGTCGACCTGCCGTACATGGTGCTGTGCCTGGCGGCGCTGCTGATCGAGACAAAGAGACCGAAAACCGGCTGGCCGGTACTGGTCCTGCTGTCCCTGGCCGGGCTGCTGCGACCGGAGGCCTGGCTCTTCGCCGGCTTCTATTTCCTCTATCTGGCCCTCGAGGTGACCCCGCCGAAGGGCGGTGGCCGGATCCCCGGGCTGAAGCTTCGTGAAGACGGAATCGACCGCAACCTGATCCTCATGGCCTGCCTGACCGCGTCCGGTCCGGTCATCTGGCTGCTGTTCGACCTGATCACCACCGGCAGCGCCTTCTATTCGTTCACCGGCACCCGCGAGACGGTCGACACGCTGGAGCGCCAGACGGGCCCGGTCGACGTGGTCCTCTACGGACCGCGACGGCTTGGCGAGGTCCTTCAATGGCCGGGCATGGTCGGAGCCTTCGTCGGGTTCGTGCTCTGCATGATCACGATGCGGAAACGGGCCACCCTGGCCGCCGTCTCGGCAGTGCTCGCCCTGATCGCCTTCGCCCTCATGGGTGCCTCCGGCCTGGCGATCATCCCCCGGTACACGATGCTCGCCGCCTCGATCCTTGCGATCTTCGCCGCCACTTCGGTCCTCGGCTGGCGACTGATCCCGAAGGAAAACAAGTGGCGCCGGCCCTGGCAGATCATCGCCGTGCTCGTCGTCCTGCTCTATCTCTTCTGGTTGCCGAACCAATACGACCTGCTCCACAAGGTCGACCGCGACCTGACCGACCAGAGCCTGGTCGAGCGCGACCTCGAAGCGCTGGTCGACGACGGCGCCTTCCATCCGCCTTCGGACCTGGTCGACGACGCGCCGGTTGAGGACTGCCTGCCGATCTCGGTGCCGAATCACCGCGCCGTACCAAGGCTCGCCTTCTGGCTGGACATCCGGCCGTCAGACGTGGTCAGCGTCGCCGCATCCGATGATCAGCCGCAGACGGGCTTCTTCCTCGCCCCCGCCAACGAGTTCACGGTGGAGCACTTCATCCTCGATCCCGGCGAGCCGGGCCGGGCGACCACCACGCCGCCGCCCGGTTTCAGACCGGTGGCCGAGAACCGTTCCTGGAAGCTCTATACGAGCTGTCTGGCCGGCTGAGCGCCGACGCATGAGTGGACTCGCCAAGCTCGTGATCGGCTCCATCGCCGTTTTTGTCCTGTTCTGCACTCTGGTGCTGCTTTTCTGGGCCCGCCCGTCACCAATCCTAGGATTCGACGCCGAGACCCTGGCCCACTCGCTCGAGAAGGGTCAGCAGTGCCGGAAGGGACCCGGAGGGGACTGGACCTGCTCGATCGACGGCGATGGGCCTCCGACCTGGTACCGGGTCGACGTCGGCTGGGACGGTTGCTGGGAGGGAAACCGATTCGCGGGACCGGTCGCGACCTTCACCCCTGAAGAGATCTCGGGCTGCATCGACCTGGCCGATCACATGCGGTTCGAAGAGGCCTTCAACTGACCGTCAGGCGGGCAACTCGCCGGTGATCACGTAACGCAGGACCGCCGCGACCTGCTCGGGGGTGCGGGCAGTGGCCCGCGCTGCCGCATCGACTTCCTTGAGTGCGTGATCGAGCTCGGGGTCGTGCTGGGTGATCACCGGCTTTCCGAGGGCCGACGCGAAGCCGGCGTCGAAGGCGGCGTTCCACTGGCGGTACTTGTCACCGAAGCACACCACAACGACGTCGGCATCGTGGATCAGGGTCTGGGTGCGGATCGAATTGACACCGGCGCCTTTGTGGTCAGCCCAGAACTTCTCCGGCTCGTCACCAAGCGTTCCGGTGCCGGCTGCATCCGAGGCCGGGTGGTCAGTCACCGGTGAGGTGAACCGGACCGGCAGCCCGTCACAGGCAGTGGCGACCTGATCGCGCCAGTCGGAGTGGATCTCACCGGCGAGGTACACATTCCATTCGCGAGTTTCCATGGAACAAATATATGGACCGTGCACCGTTCGTCGAAAAAAAGCTACCGGGCGTATTCATCGAGTTCGGCTCAAGTAAGGCTGACCCGCGGCACCCGTAGTTTCCGCTTAAGGCTGCTTCCTTCCGGACCTGACCTGATTCACGGGCTTGCGTCGCGCGGGACCTGACCGTCAACGCCTCCCTCGGTGTACTGACCCCAGTGGCCAGACCCTCGGAACGGAATTCGGCCTTGCTAAAGCGGATTGCAAGTGACAAGGCACCGCTACCTCCCCGCCTAGCACGGTCCATCTCGGATCCTATCGCCCTGGTTGCCACCGCGACCCTCGCCCTCCGGAGCGGTGCCTTCAGGAGATCCGCCGCCCATTTATGATGCTCGTTCCCGGGCGCGTAGCTCAGCGGGAGAGCGCTCGCTTCACACGCGAGAGGTCGCTGGTTCGAAACCAGCCGTGCCCATTCTTATCCGACCTCGCTTGACCGTCCTCGAGGCGCGGGATACGCTCGCCGGGTGATCAACGCGTCCAGCCTTCAGGACCCGCGCGACATCATCTCGATCGGATTCATCGACGTGAGTCTCGAGCAGTTCGAGGAGGCATTCGAGCATCCCCAGGCCTCGGAGGCAGCCCGCCACGAGAAGATCGACACGGTGATCGAATCGACGACGCTGAAGTGCCAGTACGAAGTCAAAGGTGAATTCGACATCACCGATGTGCCGGAGGAGATCACGCTCGACTCGCCGGGGAGCCTCTTCGCCGTGATGCTAGACGCCCCCGGGTAGGGTCCCTCCATGGGATATGACTACGTGATCGTCGGGGCCGGTTCCGCGGGCTGCGTTCTGGCCAACCGGTTGACCGAGGATCCGTCGGTCGAAGTACTGCTGCTGGAGGCCGGTGGCAGCAATCGTCATCCGAACGTGGCGATCCCGGCCGCGTTCGCCGAGCAGTTCCATACCGGTCGCGACTGGGACCTGGCCACCGATCCGGAGCCGTCCTGCAACGACCGCCCGCTGTACATCCCACGCGGCAAGGGCCTTGGCGGTTCAAGTGCGATGAACGCGATGCTCTACGTGCGCGGGCGGCCGCTTGACTACGACCTCTGGGAAGCCGACGGTTGTCCCGGCTGGGGCTGGGAGGGCGTCAAGCCGTACTTCCTCCGGGCCGAAGACAATTCCCGTGGGGCGTCTGAGGATCATGGTGCCGGCGGGCCGCTCCGGGTAGAGGATTCGCGCTCGCCCCGACCGCTGACCCGTACTTTCCTCGAGGCCGCCGAGTCACTCGGGATCCCCTACGCCGCTGACTACAACGGACCCGAGCAGGACGGGGCGGCGACCGTCCAGGTCACCCAGCGCGGCGGCCGCAGGTGGAGCACGAATGACGCCTACCTGGCTCCGGTCCGCAAGCGGCCGAACCTGACCGTGGTCACCGGAGCCGAGGTGTTGCGGGTCGAGCTCGACGGGACCCGGGCGACCGGCGTTCGTTACCGCTCAGGCCGCCGCGGTACCGAGAAGACGGCGTCGGCGGCACGGGAAGTGATCCTCTCGGCCGGCTCGATCGGCTCGCCCCAGCTGCTGATGCTTTCCGGGATCGGCCCGGCAGAACATCTGCGCGAGATCGGTGTGCCGGTGAACCTCGATGCACCGGGGGTCGGCAGCAACCTTCAGGACCATCCCTATCTGGTCTGCATCTGGGAAGTGCCAGGAGGCGGTTCGCTGTTTGATGCCGAGAAGCCGAAGGCCCTGGCCGAGTGGGTCCTGCGGCGTACGGGGCCACTCACTTCATCGGTCGCCGAGGCTTTCGCTTTCGTTCGCAGCCGCCCCGGACTGCCGGCCGCCGACCTCCAGTTCCACTTCGTTCCCGGCTACTTCAGCGAGCACGGTGCCGACAAGTACGAAGGGCACGCGCTGACGATGGGGCCGGTGTTGATCTCTCCGAAGGCGCGGGGTCATGTGCGGCTTCGCTCCGGCGATCCGTCCGACAAGCCGCATGTCCTCACCAATTCGCTCTCGGAACCCGAAGACATCGCCTCGATGGTGGCCGGCGTCAAACTGGCCCGCGAGCTCGCACAGACCCCACCGATGCAGTCAGTGATCGGCCGGGAACTGTTGCCGGGTAGCGACAACGCCGACGACGCCGCGATCGAGGATGACTTGGCCGCCCGCATCGAGCTGCTCTACCACCCGGTAGGCACCTGCCGAATGGGATCTTCCGACGATTCAGTGCTTGATCCGGACCTCCGCGTGCGTGGCATCGACGGCCTTCGGGTGGTCGACGCTTCGGTCATGCCTCTGATTCCCGGCGGCAACACGAATGCTCCGACGATCATGGTCGCCGAGCGTGCGGCCGACCTGATTCGAGGCGTTAGTTTCCCGGCGACTGTAGGATCCCGGTCGGGACTCGCCGGACCCGGTTTACCGGGCGACAGTACAAACCGATGGCCAGACAAGGGAGACACACCATGAGTAGTTTTTTTCGCAGCGTCCGATCCACCCGACTCGCCGCGATTGCGGTCCTGACCTTTGCCATCGGGTTCACCTGCCTCGCCGGCACTGCCTCGGCCCGGCCCACCCCCTGGGGCGGCACCGGTTCCAATGACATCGGACGCGGCACCCTGCTTCTCACTGTCGCCAACGGCCGGGTAACCGTGCGCTCGCTCCAGGCGATCATGGCCTGCACCGACACTTCGGATGGTCACGAGTCCGAACGGGCCTTCTCGACCGGCCGGGGAATAACGGTCAACCTCAACCAGAATCGCTACAGCTTCAGATACGCGAAATTCGCCAGTGGCCGTCTGGGTTACATCCGCCTCCAAGGTCGTCTGCGCTCGAACGGCGTCGGCAACGGCCACCTCGACCTGATCGCGGTCGGGATCGACCAGGGTTCGAACACGGTCATCGAGAACTGTCAGGCATCGCTGAACTACCGGCTGCGCCGCGGTCCTTCGACCTGACCTGACGCTTATTCGATATCGGCGAGCGGGGATCGTCTGCTGACGACCTCCGCGGGCGTGAGGCGGTACGGGCTGATGTAGCCGCTGACCAGTTCCATCGGCACCTGGACGCGCATGACCCGGTCGCTCTTGTTGCCTTCGATCGACCGGACCGCACGGCCCTCGCGATCCGCTTTTTCGACGATGCCCATGTGGGTCTTGCCGTAGGCGATCAGGTAGCCCGGCCGCGCCCGGTAGGACCAGCGCCCGGTGCGCTTCGCCCAGCGGCTCATGTCCCTTACCTGGACAGCCACGGTCGTGCCGTCATAGGACGGCCAGAGCAGATCGGTGCCCAGGTACGAAGTGATGCCTGAATGGGCCCAGACCCAGGTCGAAAAGGCGACGCACCAGAAAGCCTTGATGCTGTACGGCGCGATCCGCCCCTTGCCGTGGTGGTAGCGCGGGATGTTGTTGCCGCGGCGCTCGACCACGTTCCGCCTGAGCTCCCGGCGGGCCAGCGGAAGCACCTTTGAGAAGTCGGGCTTGATCGTCGGCGGGTTGTTCGGTGGCATGACCAGCGACCGGGCTCCGGACGGCAGCGCAAGGGAGGCCAGCACCACGAAGGCGATAGCCACGAATGGCAGCTGAAGTCGTTTGTCGGCCCTGATTTTCAAAATGAGAATGCTCCCTGCCGGCGATTGACCGGTACTGAGAAGCCTAACTGGCGTGGCCCGCCGGGTCCGGGAGATCAGGCGCGATGCAACAGATTTAGCACTGCGCAAGGGCTTTCGCGTATCTGGAACTTCCGGGTGGCGGAAACTTCGCTGCCCTTGCGGCTGAAGACGCGGTAGCCGGGACCCATCTTCTGGTCGTAGAAGACCTTGCTGCCGAGCGAGTCGGCCTTGCCCTCGGACACGATGCGGTTGTCCTTGTTGACCAGCATCAGTTTGATGCCGGGGGTCGCGTCCTCGACGTAAGCGTCACCGACACTGCCGCGGGCCGTGAAGTTGGCGTTGGCGTTCGGCTTGGGAGCCTCCCCGCATCAAGCTCTCCCTAAACATTGTTTCCGAAGTACATCCCTAATACAGCAAACACAAGATTACACAGAATGCTGCGGTCCGACCGGACGCGCTCAGGGAGCGAGTCTTTCCACCCGCCAGCCGTCAGCCTCGGCCCTGTAGCGGAAGCGATCGTGAAGCCGGGCGGGCCGGCCTTGCCAGAACTCGAACTCGTCCGGCCGGAGCACGAACCCGCCCCAGTTCGGAGGACGGGGAATGACCGTTCCTTCCGGGTACTTCTCGACGATTTCACGGGTCTTCTCCTCGAGCTCTTCCCGCCCGCCCTCGAGCGGCCGGCTCTGCGGTGACGCCCACGCGCCGACCTGACTGGCTCGGTCGCGGCTCGCGAAGTACTCATCGGATTCAGAATCGGACAGTCGTTCGACTTCACCGCGGATCCGGACCTGGCGCGAAAGCTCCGGCCAGTTGAAGGCCAGGGCGGCGGCGGGGTTCGCGGTGATCTGCCCTGCCTTGATGCCGTCGTAGTTCGTGAAGAAACGGAAGCCGTCCTGGCCGGCGCCCTTGAGCAGCACCATCCTGACGTCGGGACGCCCAGCGGCGTCCACCGTCGCCAGGGCCATCGCCTCCGGCATGTCGTTGAACGCCACCGCCTCCTCGAACCAGGCCCGGAACTGGTCGACCGGATCCGGCAGCAGGTTCTTGCGCCTCAACTCGATTCGGGGCTGTCGGGAATCACCGGGCTTCACCACACCAGCCTATGAACTCAGTTGAGCGTGGGGTCTTCCGGCATGCTCGCCAGCAGCGCGAAATCGTCGCCGCGACGGCCGATCACGTCGGCCCACAGATCGCCTTCGGCAAAAACGTCGTCCGGATCAAGGTCGGACACGATCCACGATTCACGTTCCAGCTCTTCGTCCAGCTGTCCGGGACCCCAGCCGGCGTGTCCGACGAAGACCCGTGCCCTGACCACGTCGGTGTCGCCATCCGGATCGACCACGCCGATCCGCTCGGTGACGGCGCCGGCCGAAAGACCGGCGTGTTCGAACTCACCGAGCACGACGATCGAGTCCGGGCCGACCGGTCCGCCCACCCAGAGAGGGGCGCCGCGCTCGACCAGCGGGTCAAGATCGGGCACCAGTTCGGCCACGTCCGCGTCGGCTCGGCGGTTGAGTACTACGCCGAAAGCACCTTGCTCGGTGTGCTCGACAATCAGTACGACGGTGCGGCGGAAGAAGTCGAAGAGGCTCGGTGCCGCGATCAGGAGTTTTCCACGCTGGGAGTCCGTCATCAGTTGAAGATAATCATCGCGGTGGTCGCCAGGGCGAGCAGGGTCGCCCCGCAGGTGAGAAGGGCCTGCACCGGACGGGAGGTCTGGAACGATTCGCCGGTCTCGACCGCGCGCTCGACCCGGTCTCGCCTGCGACTTCCGTGGATGGTCAGGACCACGGCGTAGAGGCCGAATGCGGCGCCGAGCACGGTGTAGGGCCAGGTGATTTCGTCCCCCGCCAGCGACGGTACGATCTTGCCGATCGCGAGACCGACCGCGAGCAGAGCGAACGCCGTGCGCCACCAGGCGAGCTGGGTCCGTTCAGCCGCCAGCATCGTGCGCCGTGGGGCACTCTTTCGGTAGTTCTTCGCGTCGCTTTCGACCGAATCACTCGGCTCAGATGGTGGGTTCATCCTGAATCTGACTATACGCCCGAGTTGCCCCAGACCTTGCGCAAAGCGGATAGGGAAGCGATCCGGTACTGTCATGCGTCGCACTATGGGTAGATACACAGGACCAAAAGAGAAACTTTCAAGGCGCGAAGGCGTCGACCTCGGACTCAAGGGTGAACGCGCCCTGAGTGGCAAGAGCGCCATGGAGCGCCGGCCTTACCCCCCGGGCCAGCATGGCCGTGGGCGCCGTAGGGCTTCCGAGTTCTCCGTCCGGATGCGAGCCAAGCAGCGTGCCAAGTCGATGTACGGACTTCGCGAGCGCCAGTTCGCCAAGCTCTTCGACCGGGCCAACCGCGAAGAGGGAATGGCCGGCGAGAACCTGATGCGCCACCTCGAACAGCGGCTGGACAACGTCGTCTACCGCCTCGGACTGGCCACCACCCGGGCCCAGGCCCGCCAGTTCGTCGTCCACCAGCACATCACCGTCAACGGCAAGCGCCTCGACCGTCCCTCATATGAGGTTTCGGCCGGCGACCTGATCGCGGTCAAGCCGGATGCGGCGATCGAGCCGAGAGCCCGTCAGTCGACCGAAACCGCTGGACCGACCCCGGCCTGGCTGCTCGCAGACCACGACGGACTCAAGGGAACGGTCAACCGCCTTCCCGACCGCAGCGACATCGCCGCGCCGATCGAGGAACGTCTCATCGTCGAGCACTACTCGCGCTAAACGCCGCGACAAGTACGGATTCTTCGAAAAGGCGCCCATCGGGCGCCTTTTCTTTTACCGGTAAGGTGGCTGTATGAACGATTCCGAGCCATCGACTTCTTCCCGTATCGGCGGACTTGCCCAAGAACTGATGGAGCAGGTCGAGCGTGACACCCCCGGTGCCCAGCTCGACCAGCTGGTGATCTCCGCGGTCCTCAGCGAAGACCACGGCGCCGACGAGCAGACGATGCACGTCCAGCTGGTCTCCGATTCGTCGGACCCGCTTTCAGTAGTCGGCCTCCTGACGGTCGCCCTGGATTTGGCCAAAGGCCAACTGACCGGCGGAGAATAAGTTCCGCCTCAGCCTTAACGTGACCCGCCGCCTTACCACCGCTTTCCTGGCGGTCCTATCGCTTGTTGCCCTTTCCGCCCTGCTGGCTCCCGCAGTGCAGGCGGAGACATCCAAGTCGGCGATCCTCGTCCTGGTCGCCCAGGACAAGGAGTCCGAACCGTCCTATGGCGAAGACATCGCCGACGGTCTGGCCGAGATGCCCGATCTTTCGGTCGGGCTGACCAGTGCCACGCAGGGCTCCTATGCCCGCGAGCAGGCGCTGCTCGACATCGGGCAGGGCACCAGGGTGTCACGCTCCACCTACGACCCGAAGGACGTACCTCCGGTCGGCCTCGTGAAGATGGTCAACGGCAGTGGCGCGGTCAAGGGCTGGGAGGCAATCGTCGAACGGGCCGACACCGCTCCACAGACCATCGTGCCGGGCCTGCTGGCCTCGACCATTCCCGGCGGGGTCGCCTACGTGGGTGACGCGACCCGGCTCCAGGAAACGGTGATCCCGGCGGCGGACCGGATCGGCCGCATCTCGTCCCTCGCCCTGGCCGACACCGAGGACACCGCCCGCCGCGCCGAAAGCCAGGCCGGCGAATATGGCCTGGTCGTGGTCGCGACCTCTCCCGGTTACGAGGGGCTGCGGGAACTCCGCCAGATCCTCCGCCGGCGGGAACCCGGCCAGCTTGTGATCGCCATGCAGACCCCACCCGATGGGCCGATCCTGCCGTTGCTGCCGATCGGAGTGGCCGGCCTCGAGGGCCCTCCGGCCGGTCTGACTTCGGACACGACCAACCAGCCCAACCTGGTCGCCGGGATCGACATCGCCCCGACCATCCTCGATCACCTGGGCCTCGACATCCCGGACGACATGCTCGGCCGGGTGATGCGTTCCGACGGCGAACGCGAGGCCGACGTACTCACCCCGCTCCGCGACCGGCTCGACGAGCTCGGCCCCCGGCGCACCCCCGCCCTGGCTTTCGTGGTCGCCGGGTGGCTGATCATCCTTCTGGCCGCGGGAGCGATCAGTGGCGTCGAGAAGACCAAGCTGCCGGTCCGGCGGATCGGCGGCCTGGCAATCCTCTGGATCCCGGCGATGATCCTCGTGCCGGCCGCGCTCGGCAACCCGTCGCGGGAACTCGAATACTTCATCATCGGCTTCGGCTGTCTCGGACTGGGCTGGCTGACTGACCGCTTCGTGCCGTGGCCGCGGGCTCCCCTGGTCCCGGCCGTGGTCGGACTCGCCGTGATCACCTGTGACCTTGCCCTCGGCTCGCACCTGATCACGCGCTCGATCCTCGGGCCGAACCCGGGCTACGGATCGCGGTTCTATGGCATCGGCAACGAGCTCAAGTCGGGCCTCATGGTCCTGCTGCTGGCCGGGCTCGGCGCGGCACTGGCCGACCGGCCGAAGTCCCGCAATGCCGCCCTGACCGTGCTCGGCTGCGGCTTCGTGCTCTGTGTCATCCTCGGCTCGGGTCGACTCGGCGCGGGCGTCGGCGCGGCGATCATCGTGGCCAGCGCCACCGCGGTCGCCGCGATGATGATGCTGCCCGGCAAGATGAGCCGGAAGCGGATCGCCCTGCTCGTGATCAGCCCGGTGGTGGGCCTTGCCTTCCTGGCCGCACTCGACCTGCTCACCTCCGGCGGGCAGGGCCACTACAGCCACAGCGTGCTCTCGCTGGACGACCCCGGATCGTTCTGGCAGATCGTCGAGCGGCGCTCCACCCTGGCCTGGCAGCAGCTCTGGAACGGCAACATGGCGTTGATCACCCTGGTCTGCCTGCTGGCCGCCGCCTTCGCCATCCGGAACCGCGAGATGTTCGAGCCATTTGCCGGTCCGATCTGGCCGGCCGCCCTGATCGGCGGTCTGACCGGAGGCCTGATCGGGTCGGTCACCGAGGATTCAGGACCGCTCCTGATCGTGGTCGCCACGATCACTCTGGCCGGCGTCTGCTCGTACCTGCTGGGGCGCCCCCTGAGTCAGGAAAATCGTTAGCCTTCCCGGTGCCCCCGGAGGGGTGCGAGAGCGGTTGAATCGGGCAGTCTCGAAAACTGTTGTGCCTTTCGGGGTACCGTGGGTTCGAATCCCACCCCCTCCGTTACGTGGCTGGCGAGCGGCACACGGAACACACCTGCGCCCCGTGCACCACTCTTAGGCGGAGGGATGGTGCCCCTCGAGACCCTGAACGGCTGGGCACCGAACGGCCGAAGAGACAGAAGTGATCGGGATTTTGCCGACTATTCCGGCAATATCCCGATCACTTCGAAAATTGGCAAGTCCGGAGGATCAAACCTCTAAGCGGCTTGGCATTCTGTCGAGCGTGCCCCCCCCGGGGCCTCCGAGTCTCGGCCGGGTCACTGTTGAGAGTGGTGCACGGAGGCTGCCTGCGAGTGGCTGGCGAGGAGTAAAGCCGGGAATGTCCGCGATCGTACTCACGTACTTGAGCTGACATTCCCGGCGTCGACGAAGCCAGGCGCGCTCTGGTGGTTCCGAGGAACACGCGCCACCCGGATCAACGGAGAGGGTGGGATTCGAACCCACGAGACGAGAGATCCCGCCCACGCGATTTCCAATCGCGCTCCTTAAGCCACTCGGACACCCCTCCGGGGGCTCACAAGGATATCCGAGTCCGCGATTCACGGGCCCCGGGGCTCAGGAATCCGCAAATAATGTGCATTTGTCCCTGAATATCAGTGTCAAATGCACAATATTCGCGGCAGTCAGGCTATTTGCGGCGTGATGCGAAGAATTCGCTCAGCAGGGCTGAGCACTCTGACTGGAGGACCCCTCCCTTCACCTCTGGGTGGTGATTCAGGCCTGGTTCGGCGAGTACGTCGAGGATTGATCCTCCCGCTCCCGCCTTTGGATCCCAGGCGCCGAATACGACTTTGGGGATCCGGGCGAGGATGATCGCGCCGGCGCACATGGCGCAGGGCTCGAGCGTCACGTAGAGCGTGGTGTCCGGGAGGCGCCAGCCGCCGAGGACCTTCGATGCCTTGCGGATGGCGAGGACCTCGGCGTGGGCGGTCGCATCCTTGCGCAGCTCGCGCTCGTTGCCGGCCGCGGCGATCACTTCGCCATCACGGACGATCACGGCGCCGATCGGCACGTCCCCGGCGGCCTCCGCATCGCGGGCCTCGGCCAACGCCAGTGCCATCAGGGAATTGTCGGAACTCACACTCGTAGCGTACGAGACGAGCAACTCGCCGGTCGCTCTGGTGTTCTTTAGTTACCGGGCCGATTTCAGCCCGGTTCCTTGATGCCCGGATCTGGCCCTTTCACATCCCGAATGAAGCTCTGCCTGCTGCCTCTGGCGGCGGTCCTGGCTTGCCTGCTTGCCTTTCCTGGCTTCTCCGCGGCGGCGGACCCGGCCCCCCAGCCGGCGATCGAGCCGGGGGAACCATTCGTTCCGGGCGAGCTGATCGTCCAGTACAAGGGCGCCGCCGAGCCGGAAACGGTCGAAGTCGGCGAAGACGTGAACGTCAAGGCCCTCGCCGAAAAGCTCGAGGCGAAGCCGGCGGTCGTTCACGCCACCCCGAATTATGTCGCCCGGATCTCCGCCTGGCTGCCGAATGATCCCGGCGTGAACCCGACGAACCGCGGCCAGCGAGGCGGCTGGCAGCTCAAACAGTGGAACTTCCTGCCTTGCCTGAGCCTCTGCGGCTCCGGGGCTTCCTCCGGCCATCAATCGCTCGGCGGCATCAATGCGGTCAGGGCCTGGCGCGAATTGCGGCAGGCCGGTCGCCCTGGCGCCCGCGGAGTCCGGGTAGCGGTGCTCGACACCGGCATCGCTTACCGGAACTACGGCCGCCACTACCAGCGCGACCCGGACCTGTCCGCTCGCACCTTCCTGCCAGGTCATGACTTCGTCGACGACGATCGCATCCCGCTCGATCGCAACGGCCACGGCACCCACGTTTCCTCGACGATTAGTCAGAGCACCAACAACAACCGCGGCTTGACCGGCATCGCCTACGGCGCGAAGCTCATCCCCGTCCGGGTGATGGACGCGAACGGCTACGGCTCGACCGAGAACATCACCGCGGGTATCCGCTGGGCCACCGATCACGGTGCCCAGGTGATCAGCATGTCGATCAACTTCGCCTGCGGCATCGAAGTCCCCTCCCTCGAAGACGCGCTGACCTACGCCCACACCAAGGGCGTCGTCCTGGTCGGCTCCGACGGCAACAAAGGAGCGCAGGCCTGTCCTTCATTGCCTGCTACCGCCCCCCAGGTGATCAGCGTCGGCGGTTCGACCGAGTCCGGCTGCATCGGCAACTACTCGTTCCACAGCACCTCAGTCGATATCGCCGCCCCCGGTGGCGGCGCAACCACCAACGGCTGCCCCTACCGGAATGGCAACCGGCCGGTGCTCCAGGTCGGCATGGTCGGCCACAACCCCACCTGGTTCGGCATCGAGCCCGGATGGAAAGGCACTTCGATGGCCGCAGCCCACGTCTCCGCCGGCGCCGCCATGATCATCGCCAGTGACGTGCTCAAGGACGGCAAGGGCCCCCGCCAGGTAAAGGAACGCCTGCTCGGAACGGCCCGCCTGCCCGACTACGCCAAGGACGATCCGACATCAGGATTCGGAGCAGGCATCATGAATCTCGGCCGGGCCGTAAACCCAGATGTTCCATGACCCTCTGTTGAGGGTGGTGTAAGGCGGAGGCCCTAGGCGCGGCTGGCGAGGAGAAAGCGAGCCGGCGACGCGATTTGACTTGCGTCAATGAGCAAGCCGAGCGAGCGTCGACGAAGTCCAGGCGTGCATAGGGACCCGCCGTGCGCCGCCCGCCTCCAAAGTTCAGGTGGTGTGAACGATGATTACCGAGCAAGGCGAGTGATGCGAGACCTTGTTCGGTACGGACCCGAGCAGGAATCTCTTGGCTCCGGTCATGCCCTTGTTGCCGACGACGATCAGGTCGGCGCCTGTGTCTTTGGCGACCTGGATGATCGCGTCGGCGGCATCCCCATCGAGCGGATGTCTTGTGATCTCGACGTCGAAGTCCTTGGCGATGCCGGCGGCACCGTCAAGGGCGAAGTTGACGTCTTCGCGCGGCCCGAACTCGTGGGCCACGTCGGCCGGGGCGCCGGCCGCTTCGGCCGAAGACCGACTGCTCGGCACCGGTTCATAGGCGCTGACCACGTCGAGGTCGGCGCCGGTCAACTGGGCCAGGTTGGCGGCCTGGCGGACGGCCTCCCGCGCCGAGTCCGAACCATCGGTACCAACCACAATTCGCTTAAACAGGGCCACGCGACTCCCATCCTCGATTACTGGGACGATTCGTTTCAATGCTACTAGTGGCCCCGGCGATCAATACGATGCGCGGCCATGTCTTCAAAGCAACACTATCTGGGAAACTCGGACTTGGGCAGGCCCTGAAATCCGGCGCCGAGGATCTCGGTCGGAGTGCTCGCCAGTTTGAACGCTCCGATCGCGACCGACGCGACCAGAAACAGGCAGATCACGAGCATCAGGATTCTCCAGTGGGCCGGCATCTACAAGGAGCGTAGAAGAATGGAAAAGAACATGACACCAAAAGGACTCGAAGAAGTGGGCGATGGCATCTTCGTCCTGCGCGGTGATCTGAAAAAGGCCATGAACATCTACTTCCTGCGCGGCCCGGACGGCAAGATCGTCCAGTTCGATGCCGGCAGCCGAATGATGCTCCGCGCCAACCGGAGAGTGGCCCAGGAACTCGGCGGGGTCGACCGGATCGTGCTCGGCCACGGCCACTGCGACCACCGCGGCACCGCGCCGAAGCTCGGCCCGCCGGTTTATTGCCACCCCGACGAGGTCGCGGATGCCGAATCCGATGCCTTCATGCCTCCCTATTTCGACCTTTCCCTGATGCCATATCCGGTGCGTCTGATCTACCCGGCGATGCTCCGGTGGTGGGACGGCGGCGCGGTCGAAGTCGCCGGCACCGTCGAGGAGGGCGACTCAGTGGCCGGCTTCGAAGTCGTCCACTTCCCCGGTCACGCCCCCGGCCTGATCGGGCTCTGGCGGGAATCGGACCGGACTGCCGTGGTCAGCGACACGATCTACGTGGTTGATTCCGCCAAACTCAAGCCCCTGCCCCATGGCGAAGCAAGCGTGCCCCATCCTGCTTTTGCCTGGGACCACCAGAAGGCCAAGGACTCGGTCCGCAAACTGGCCGCACTCAAACCGACCACGGTGTTCACCGGCCACGAAGCGCCGCTGCGGGCGCCGGACCTGACCGATGTCCTGATGGCCGCGGCCGACAAGTACTAAGCCAACATGCCGAGTACCTTCCTTTCAATCGTGGTGATCGTGGGGCTCTCCCTCCTGGTGGGCCGCGCGATCATGCTGGCCACCGGCCGCGAGAAATGGAACGGGCTCGAACCGGCGGTCGGATTCGCCGGAGTGATGACTTCGCAAGGCCTGCTGGCGCGGATTCCCGGCACCCACACGGTCCTGGTCCTCGGCGTCGTCCTGCTGGTCGCCGGCTCGATCTTCCTGATCCGCCGGATCAGCCTCGATGACGTGCCGCGCTCCCCGTTCTTCTGGGCCGCCGCGGTTCTGACGGTCGCCATCACCTCGATTCCCTTTGCCGTGACCGGCCACTGGGGCCTACTCGGCATGGGCTACAACAACGACCTCGGCCTCCACCTGGCCTGGGCCGAATGGCTGCGCTCGGGATTCGGCACTGAGCCGTCCGACGGCTACCCGCTCGGACCGCACGGACTGGCGACCGCACTTTCCTTCATTCCGAAGATCTCTCTCGGCCCGGTCTTCATCGGGCAGGTGATGGCGATCGCCGTGCTGACGGTGATGACCGCCTGGGCGGCACTCGAGAAGCTCGGCAACTGGCGGCGGCTGCTGGCCGCGCTGCTGGTCGGCCTGCCCTACCTGATGGCCTCCTATTTCGTGCAGGGCGCCTTCAAGGAGCTGGCCGCGGCCATGTTCCTGCTCGCCTTCGTGGTCTGCCTGCCGCAGGTGACCCCGCTGCCGGCCGGGGGGCGGGAGCGGCTCAAGGCGACCACTCCGCTGATCGTGCTGCTGCTCGGCATCGTCTTCACCTACAGCTTCCCCGGCCTCGCCTGGCCGTTTGCTGTGCTGATCATCTGGGTGCTGGCCGACCCGTCGATGAGGGCGAAGGTCGCCCCCCGGGCGATCCTTGGTTACCTGGCACGGCCGGTCGTCCTGGTCACGACCCTGATCGTGCTCGGCCTGCTTTCAGCGCTCGCCTTCTGGGGGCCGTTCGGGTTCGGCGACGCCTTCTCCGAGGTGGCGACCAGCGGCGCCTTCGGGCCGGTCTCGGTGATCGAGGAGTTCGGCGTCTGGCTCACCTCCGACTACCGCCTCGCCGGCGACGGCTCGACCCCGCTGCCGGGACTGATGGCGGCGATCGGCCTGCTGGCCCTGGTCGTCTCCCTCTGGTGGTGGCGCAAGCAACCGCGGTCGGTCTACCCCCTGGCCTTCATCGCCTGCGCCGTGCTCTACGGGATCTCGCTCCTCTGGGTCGGTGACTACTCGCTGGCCAAGGCGCTGGTGATCAGCGCCCCGATCACGATGGTGGTCATCCTCACCGCCCTGCTGAGCGGCCTCAGCCGCGACTGGAAGCCGAGCCAGGGCATGGAGTACGGGGCATGGATCACGCTGACCGCGGTCTTTGTGATCAGTGCCGGGGCCTCGAGCCTGATGGTCTTGCGCGACGCCTCGGTGTCGCCGCCGGGCCGAGCCAAGGAGCTCGACAAGTTCCAGCCCTACGTGCTCGGCCAGACCGTCCTTTACGGCGACCAGGACCGGTTCGCCCCGTATTACCTGAGCGGGGCCAAGGTGGGCGTGCCGCTGACCGAGTTCCCCGACCCGGACGTGATCGCGAATGAGCGCAAACCCTTCCAGGACGAGTCCGGCATGGCGGCGATCGATTTCGACTCGTTCGACGAGCAGACCCTTCAGAACTTCCGCTACGTGATCACCACCGCGGCCGGCTGGACCAGCAAGGTGCCGCCGTTCTACGAGCAGGTCGCCCGCACTCCCTCGTACATCCTCTGGCAACGCGCCGACCTCGCCTTCGGCCGACCGATCCTGAACGAACGGACGATGGCCGCCAAGCTGGTCGACTGCGACAACGAAGGCGGCAAGTACTACTCGACGGAGGTCGACGGGGTCGCGAGCCTGATGCCGGAGGCCGTGGTCGGCCTGCGGTCGGACTGGCTGCCCAACCCGGACCTGAACGCCGGCGAGAGCGCGTCGCTGGACCTGGAGCTCGGCAAGGGCCGGTGGCGGATCTCGATCCAGTACTTCTCCCCCGCCGGCTTCACGCTCGGCGCGCCCGGCTACCGCACTCGCAAAATGGAGGCCTCGCTCGACGGCCAGCGCCTCGCCAACATCGACATCGGCAGCAGCGGACAGTTCTGGCCGGCCGGCCTGCTCGACGTGACCAGCGATGGGACGACCACCTTCGTGGCCAAATCGACATCGCCGTCGTTCCTGCAGCGGGTGACCGGCTATTCGCGCCAGACCAAGATGGGACGCATCGTCGCGATGCGCACGGGCCCGCGGACCAAGGTCCCGATGTCCGGCATCTGCGACAAATGGGTCGACTACTTCCGGCGGAACGAGTCCTTCAAGGACGATCAGCGCGGCAGCAAGGATCCGGTCGGGCCGGCGACCGGCGCGAAGTCGAACGCCTCCCCCGGAACCGAGCCGAAGGCCGGCTCAGGCTCCGGCTCGAAAAACTCCGGCTGATCCGGCCGGAGTGAGCGCTACCAGGCGGGCGGTCGGGCCGATCAGGTGGTCGGACCGGGTACTGGCCATCCGGATGGTCGCCGGCGACGATCCGCGCCGCAGCTTGATCGACGCAAGCGGGATTGAACCTTCGGGCAACTGCTCGCCGGGATCGAGAACCTTCATCACGTCTCCCGAGGCCAGTCTGCGGTCGATTTCGTCGGTCGCCTCCTGCGAACCGAACAGCAGCATGGCGGTGGAATGCATGAGCGGAGCCCTGTCTTCGGGCGACCGCAGGCGGTAGATCTGGTCGGGCTCATAGATCTCGGCGAGCTGGAAAGCGAGCGACTGGTTGAGGGTGTCGTCGTCGCTGGCCATTACCACCGTCGGACTCGTCTCCAGAACCTCGGTCGCCTGGTCCGAATGGGGGTCGAGCGGACCGCCGAAAGCGGTCATCCCCGACTCCTCGACGTCCCTGGCGCGGCCTTCGTCGTCGGTCCAGAAACGCACCTCGGCCCCCGCCTCGGTCACAGCCGCGCCCAGGGCTACCGCCCAGTGCGGTGCCCCCAGGAAAATCAGGGATGGCGGTTGCTCATCGGAGAGCCCGAGGGCGCGCGCCAGATAAGGCGACCCGAGGGCATAGATGAAGACCGTGCCGACGATCACGAAGAAGGTGATCGGGATGACCATCTCGGCTCCTTTTACCCCCTGCTGGGTCAGTTCCAGCCCGAAGGCCGAGGCGGTCGACGCCGCGACGACGCCGCGCGGGGCCATCGCCGCGAAGAACGTGCGTTCCCGCCCGCTGAAAGGCAGTCCGAAGAGGGTCGCGACAGCCAGCGGCCTGACCACCACCACGAGGATCGCCACCAGCGCCAGACCCCTCCAGCCGAGGTCGATCACTGTCTGCACGTCGACGTTCGCCGCCAGGAGGATGAACAGGATGCCGACCAGGATCGGCACCAGGGTCTCCTTGAACTCGACGATGTAGTCGGTCTTGACCTTCCTCTGATTGGCGAGGACGAGGCCCATGGCGACGGTCGCGATCAGGCCGGAATCAGCAAACATGGCATCGGCCGCCGCGAAGCTCGCCACGACGAGCATCAGGGTGGCGGCGACTTTGTCGCGGGCGGCCAGCTTGCGGGTACCGAGTATCGGCATGAGCACGAACGCCGCCGCGGCGCCGGCGAGGGCGCCGGCGCCCAGCGACAGCACGATCTCGACCAGGTCGATCGCGACCTTGCCGTGATCCACCGCCAACGAACCGAAGACGACCACCGCGATGATCGCGCCGATCGGGTCGATCAGGATGCCTTCCCACTTCAGCACCGAGCGCACGTGGGCCGACGGGTTGATGAATTCGAGGATCGGGATCACCACGGTCGGGCCGGACACGATCAGCACGGCGCCGATCAGGACGGAGATCGGGTGGGGAAGGTCGAACAGCCAGACGACCGCGAGCGTCGCGATCACCCAGGTGATCAGCACCCCCAGGGTGACCAGCCGGATCACCGCCGGCCGCACGCCGGCCGCGAGTTCTTCGCGCTTCAGGCTGAGAGCGCCTTCGAAGAGGATCAGGCCGACCGCGATCTGGACCGCCGGCGAGAGCGCGTCGCCCAGCAGCTTCTCGGGATCGATCAGGCCTGTGACCGAAGTACCGGCCAGGACCCCGATGACCAGGAGCGGGACGATCGCCGGCACCCGGATGACGGTGGCGATCAGCCGGGCGAGTACCGCCAGCACGACCACCAGGCAGAGCCCAAGAAGAATGTCGTCCATCAGCCCCCGTCCTTTGTCGCGAGCGCGTTTTCCAGATTCGTGGCAAGCAGTTCGTGCAGCTCGTCACGGGAAATGGTCTCGTTCTGGAGCCAGTCGAAGATGACCGACGAGCCGAAGCCGACGAATCCCAGCACGGCGAGGCGGGTCGCCGGGGGTGCGTCGTCACTGCCGAAATGATTCTGGAGGATGCGCGAGACCAGATGGGAGTTGAGATCCTCGATCGCGCCGGACACGTCGACGTCCCGACCGGCCGGTCCGCCGTTGAAGAAGGACACGGCGGCTTCACGCTGGGAGATGAGCAGATCGAGCAGCGAGGTCAGATTGGCGTCGATCAGCTCGCGCCCGCTGAGGTCGAGGTCGGTGCGCACCATCGATTCGAGCTGGTCGATCAGGTAATGGATGACCGCCGCGTAGAGGGCTTCCTTGTCACCGTAGTAATGGGTCAGCAGGGCGCGGCTGGCGTCGGCCTCGTCGGCGATCTCCGCCATCGAGACCTCGGTGTAGGGCTGCGAGGTGAAACTGCGGATCGCCGCTCCGATGATCTCTGCCCTGCGTTCATCGGGCTTCAGTCGGCGGCGGCTCACCCGGTCATCCTATTAAGCGGCCCGGTCAGATGCGGTTCGAGGGATCAGCGACGGCGCCCGAGGTTGGCGACTATCACCGCGACCACGGTGACCAGATAGATCTGACCGATCAGCGCCTCGCCTCCGGTCAAAGACCGGCCGAGGTCACCAGCAGGCGAAAAGTCGCCCAGTCCGGCCGTGGTGATCGTGGTGATGCTGAAGTAGAGATAGTTCGAAAGATCCTCCGCTCCCTGGCCATTCCGGAAGAAGGGTTCATCTTCGATTACCTGGATCAGTCCGAATGCCTCGGCAAATGCCAGCGCCATCAGCAGGTAGATGCAGAGTACGCCCAGCATCGTGAAGATCGTGACCTGCTTCTCCCGCTTGACCTGACGGGCCATGCCGTGAACCATCACGGGGGTGGCCAGCACCACGAGGAAAAGACTGGCCATACGTACGAACAGTTCGCTGTTGTCGTCGGTGAAAAGGGCCTGAAACAACGCGAAGATCAAGGCCAGGGCGACCAGCACCGCACAGGCGATCCGTAAGTAGCGATTCGAGCGCGCAGCCCTGAGTGAAGCCAGCAGGGACCCACCGAGCAGGGCCAGGGCGGTCAGATCGGACCAAGTCCCGTTCGGCGCGGCCATGATGAAGATCAGCGAACTCAGGATGAGGATCAGCGTCAGGCCATACCGCTGCTCCCGCCCGGCCTCCCTGATCGAAGTCAAGCCAGCGATTCCTGGCTGAGGTCCGTGACCGTGAGCATGTCGCTGTTGTCGACGCGGCCCGCCGGAATCTCCGGGTCCTTCGCGATCAGCTTCTTCAGGGCGTCTTCCTTGCCGTCGCCGGTCACCAGGAAGAGAATCTTCCGGGCGGCGTTCAGCGGCGGATAGGTGAGGGTCATGCGCCGAGTGCCCTGGTACTCGCCGACGGTCAGAGCCACGGCGCGGTCGGTCACGTCCAACACCGGGTCACCGGGGATCAGAGAGGCGGTGTGCCCGTCCGGCCCCAGTCCGAGGTGGATCAGGTCCAAACGCTCGGGCAGTGAATACTCGTAGATCTGGGCAGCGGTCTCGAGGTCCTCCGCGCCGACCGGCATCGGCCGGATCGCCGCCTGGCACATGAGCGGCAGACTGAGCACCAGGTGGGTCAGGTTGCGCTCCGGGCTGCCGGTCGGAGCGATCCGCTCGTCAACCTGGAACAGCGAGGTCTTCGACCAGTTCAGCGAGCTGTCGGCGAGGATCTCCAGCGTGCGCCAGGGCGTCTTGCCACCACTGACCGCGAGGTTGAAGCTGCCGCGTTCGTTGATCGCCGCGGTCGCGGCGATCTCGATGATGCGGGCCGCTTCATTCGCGGCGGCTTCGGCGTCGGCGACGGACTTTGTGACCATCGCCTCAATCCTATTTGTTCTCGGCGGGCTTCTCGTCGTGGCCGCCGAATTCCTTGCGCATCGCCGACTGGACACGGTCACCGAAGTCGCCGAGTCCGCGTGATTCGAACCGCTCGTAAAGTGCAGATGTAAGCACCGGTGCCGGCACGCCTTCTTCGACGGCCGCGATCGTGGTCCAGCGGCCTTCGCCGGAATCGGAAACCCGACCGTCGAATTCTTCGAGTCCGGGTGACTTGGCGAGCGCCGACGCCGTCAGGTCGAGCAGCCAGGAGCCGACGACGCTGCCCCGGCGCCAGACCTCGGCAACCTCACCGACGTTGATGTCGTACTGGTAGTACTCGGGGTGCTGAAGCGGAGCGGTCTCGGCGTCGTCCTCGCGCTGGACCTTGCCGGCGTTGGCGTTCTTGATGATGTTGAGACCCTCGCCGAAGGCGGCCATGATCCCGTACTCGATGCCGTTGTGGACCATCTTCACGAAGTGGCCTGAACCGGTCGGTCCGCAGTGCAGGTAACCCTTCTCGGCCGGACTCGGATCCCCTGAAAGGCCAGGGGTTCTTTCGATGTCACCGATGCCGGGAGCGATCGATTCGAAGATCGGCTCGAGCCGCTTGTAGGCCTCGTCCGGTCCGCCGATCATCAGGCAGTAGCCACGATCGAGCCCCCAGACGCCACCGCTGGTTCCGACATCGATGTGATCCACCCCGCTCTTGCCCAGTTCTTCGGCAAAGTGGATGTTGTCGCGGTAATAGGTGTTGCCGCCGTCGATCACGGCGTCGCCGCTCGACAGCTCGGCGGCCACGGCCTTGACCGTCTCTTCGGTGATCCGGCCGGCCGGGACCATCACCCAGACGGCGCGCGGAGCCGAGAGCTTGGCCGCGAGATCGGCCAGGTCGGACGCCGGCGTGGCGCCCTCCTCCCCGAGCGCGGCGGTCACCTCGGGGTTCACGTCATACACGACACAGGTGTGTCCGTCGCGCATCAATCTGCGGGCGATGTTCGCCCCCATCCGTCCGAGACCAACGATTCCGAGTTCCATGGCGCCATCTTAGTCCGCAGAGAGGGACCCCACGTGGACCGTGGGATGAATCGCGGTTGCAGGTACGCTGCCGGAATGACCAGAACCAGAACTTCGCCCCCCGCCGCCACCACCGACGCCCTGGTGATTTTCGGCATCACGGGCGACCTCGCCCGCAAGATGACCTTCCGGGCCCTGTATCGCCTCGAGCGCCGGAACAAGCTCGATTGCCCGATCATCGGCGTCGGGCGTCGCACCGACTGGGGACACGAGACAATGCGCCAGCGCGCCCGGGAATCGATCGAGGCCTCGCTCGGCCCGGTCGACGAGGAGATCTTCAAGCGGCTGGCCGGACGCATGCGCTTCGTCGCCGGCAACTTCGATGACAGCACGACTTACGACGTCCTCAAGGACGAGCTGAAAGGCACGAAGGACCCGCTCTTTTACCTCGAGGTGCCACCGCCGCTCTTCTCGCCGATCATCAAGGCTCTCGACCAGGCCGGTCTCGCCACGAACGGCCGCTTCGTGATCGAGAAGCCGTTCGGGCACGACCTCGCCTCGGCCCGGGCCCTCCAGACGGAGCTGACCGAGGTGCTTCACGAGGACCAGATCCTGCGGATCGACCATTACCTCGGCAAGGAGCCGGTGATGGACATCACCTACCTGCGCTTCGCCAACTCGATCCTCGAGCCGGTCTGGAACCGAAACTACGTCTCCCACATCCAGATGACGATGGCCGAGAGCTTCGGCGTCGAAGACCGCGGGGCCTTCTACGACCGGGTCGGCACGATCCGGGACGTGATCCAGAACCACATGCTCCAGGTGCTCGCCCTGGTGACGATGGAGCCGCCCAACGGCAACCAACCGGATTCGATCCGGTCCGAGAAGCTCAACCTCTTCCAGTCGATGAACTCGGCCGACCCGGCCAAGTGCGTGCGCGGCCAGTACGACGGCTACCTCGACATCCCCGAGGTCGCCGACGATTCGAACACCGAAACCTACGCCGCGATCGAGCTCTCGATCGACAACTGGCGCTGGTCGGGCGTGCCTTTCTACATCCGCTCCGGCAAGAACCTGCCGGTGAAGCAGACCGAGGTGCGGGTCGTCTTCAAGCGGCCGCCGCACATCGCCTTCGGCAAGGACAAGCCCGGCCACAACGAGATGGTCGTGCGCATCGACCCGAGCCCCGGCGCCCGGATGCGGTTCATCACGAAATCCGCCGGGGTCGACTCCTTCGAGAACTCCGACCTCGAGGTGCTTTTCGAGAAGGAGCCCGGAGACGAGCCCGAACCGTACGAGCGGCTGCTCGACGACGCGATCCACGGCCGGCCCGAGCTTTTCACCCACATCGACGCAATCGACGAAACGTGGCGTATCGTGCAGCCTCTGCTCGACAAACCCAGTCCAGTCCTTCCTTACGAGAAGGGTTCCTGGGGGCCGACCGAGGCGGACCGCCTGGTCAAAGGCGTCTGCCATTGGGAAGAGCCTTGGAAGCCCGACAGTAAGGAATGATGGAACAGCTGAACATCCTCATCGAGGTCCCGAAGGGATCCCGCAACAAGTACGAATACGACCCCGAGATCGGCGCGATCGTTCTCGATCGCTTCCTGTTCTCGTCGATGGTCTACCCGGTCGACTACGGCTTCGTGCCGCACACGATGGGCGCCGACGGCGATCCGCTCGACGCGATGGTCTGCGTCTCCGAGCCGACCTTCCCGGGCTGCATCATCCCCTCGATCCCGATCGGCCTCTTCCGCATGACCGACGAGGGCCAGATCGACGACAAGGTCCTCTGCGTGCCTTCGCAAGATCCCAACTGGAGCTACATCAAGACCCTCGACATGCTGTCGGATCAATTACGCGAAGAAATTGCCCATTTCTTCTCGGTCTACAAGCAGCCCGAAGGCAAGCACGTCGAGGTCGACGGCTGGTACCCGTTGGAAGCCGCGCTGGAAGTGCTCGAAGAGTCGCGCCAGCGTCTCCGCGACATCGAAGCCGGAGAGAAGTCCTAGGTTTCGTGACTACTATGTAGTCAATTTTGCGACTATATGATAGTCGCTCATGCTATGATGCCCCAATGAATCCTTTTGTTTTCGACCGGCCCCTTCGTGATGGACCTCAAATTGGGCGGGTTGAGGAACTAGCAGAACTAGTTAAGCGGTTCGACGACGGCACCAACACCCGCCTGGTTTCCCCACGCGACTATGGCAAGACATCGCTGCTCTATCGACTCTGCGGCCATCTGGACAAGGTGGGCTTCGGAGCAGTCCTGGTCGACCTCTATGGCGTGACGAGCCTGGAACAGTTGGCTCACAGAATCAGCGATGCATACGCAGACTTACCCGACAGTCGAATCACGCGTCTGGTTTCCAGCATCCGGAGGCGAGGGGGGACTGCGGGATTGGTGAGTCCGGTCGGGGGTGGAAATCTCGGTGTCGGTGGTGAGGGTGGTTCGTTGCAGCTTCTGACTGACTCGCTGAAGCTTCCCGAGAAGATCTTCGAAAAGACGGGCAACCGCCAGCTCGTCGTATTCGACGAATTTCAGGAAGTACTAGCGGCGAACCTCGATGCCCAGATTCGAAGCGTCATCCAGCACCAAGGTGACAACGTGACATACGTCTTCAGCGGTTCTCACCCAGGAATGATGCGAGAACTCTTCACCGACAAAGGGCGACCCTTCTACAACCAGGCTGCCCCTTTGGAACTCGGGCGCTTCTCGGATGAAGCCGTCTCCGATTTTGTCGGCGAGAGATTCGACGAGACAAGCAAGAGCATGGACTCTGTGCTGGATCGCTTCCTCGAAATTACCGACGGCCATCCTCAGCGAACCATGCTCATGGCCCATCTCCTCTGGGATCAAGTTCCAATGAAATCTTCAGCCGATGACGATCTGCTCGATTCCGCATTGGAAGACGCCGGAGCATATGTAGAGGATGAATTCCGGGCCATCTGGGATCGTTCGTCAACGCTGGAGCGACGTATTCTCGAAGCAACAGCAGATGGGCTTCAATCTTTGAGGGGAAAGGAAGCAACTCAGAAGTACGGGCTGCCAAACGGTTCAGCCGGAGAAACGGCAGCGAAGCGTTTGGCCGGTTCCGGGGTACTGCTTGAAATCCGTCCAAACGAAAAGCGCGGCTTTCGGATTGACGACCCGTTCCTTGCGCGTTGGATCAGGCGCGGCCGGCGCTGGAAAGCTCAGACTGGCGACTAAGAGGCAGTCCGTTCAACCGAGCGAGTGCGAAGCCATGAGCGCACACCGCCGACCGTAAGAATTACGAGCCCGATTACGAGGATTGCTAGCCAGATGCTGGGCTCTACGGGGCCAATGTTGGCACCGATAAGAATCAGCAGGAGGAGAAGGGCAAACATGACAACCGTGAGCGTGATTGCTGAACGCAGGTAAGTCTTTGGCGTCATCGAACTACCTTCCTGGTTGGCTGGAATCTCGTTCATATCCTATCGCCCGTCCTACGCCGCAGCTTTAGCTGCGAGCTGACCACACGCGGCGTCGATATCGCGTCCGCGGGTGAGTCGTACCGTGGCGTGGATGCCGCGCTTCATCAGGTTCTGACGGAAACTTTCGATCGTCTCCCGCGGCGAGCCCTGGTACTCGTTGCCGCTCGGGTTGTACGGGATCAGGTTGACCTTGAAGTCGTTCTTCGGCAGCAGCAGGTCGGCCAGCTCGTGGGCGAGCTCGGTGCTGTCGTTCACCCCGTCGAGCATCAGGTACTCGATGAAGACCTTGCGCTTGCGCACGTGGCGCCACTCGCGGGCTGCGTCGACCACCTCATTCATCGAGTATTTGTCGTTGACCGGCATGATCTGCGAGCGCAGGGCGTCGTTCGGCGCGTGGAGGGAGAGCGCGAGCCGGACCGCGGGGCCTTCGTGCGTCACTCGCTGGATGCCGGGCAGCCAGCCGACGGTCGAAATCGTCGTGTGGGAGTTGGCGATGCCGATCTCGGGCAGCTTCTCGCATGCAGCGAGCACGTTGTCGAGATTCATCATCGGCTCGCCCATGCCCATGAAGACGGTGTGGTTGACCGGTTCGATCCGGCGGAAGTGCAGCGCCTGGTCGAGGATCTCCGACTCGGTCAGGTTGCGGCCGAACTTCATCTTTCCGGTCGCGCAGAAGGTGCAGGTGAGCGGGCAGCCCGATTGGCTCGAGAGGCAGAGCGAGCGGCGACCGTCGCGGTAGCGCATCAGCACCGCCTCGACCGGCCGCTGGTCAGCGGTCAGGAAGAGGGCCTTTTCGGTGCCGTCGACCGAGAGCGCCGAATCCTCGACTTCGAGGGTGGAGACCGGCAGCTTGTCGGCGAGCTGCGTGCGGAGTTCCGCCGGCAGGTTGCTCATCTCGTCGAACGAATCGGCCCCGCGCGCCAGCCACTCCCAGACCTGTCCGGTCCGGTAGGCGGGCTGGCCGAGTTCGGCCATAGTGGTTTCGAGCTGGGTCAGATCCACACAGGGAGTGTGGCATCTGGCCGGTTTCAGGTCAGGTCAGACCCGAAAACCGACGGACTGGCAGTGAAATTGCCTCCTGAGGGACCAATTTCACTGCCGGTTGTTCCCGGGGCGGCGTGAACTGAGCCAGGCTCGGATTTCTTCCCCCTGCCCGTCGATCGCCGGTGGCGCCGACCGGGTCTCGGCCGGGGTCGCGGAGAGGTTGATCGGGGAGCGGGCGGTCCTTATGCCATCGATCTCGTCGACCGGGTCGAGTCCGAGCGATTCGGCGAGCTTGTAGCCCCCTTCGACGTCGTTGACCGGCCCCGCCGGGACCCCGGCATCGCCCAGCACCCCGGCCCAGTAATCGGAGGAGTCCAGCTGCAGGCGGGATTCCAGCTCGACCCGTAGCTCGTCCCGGTTGGTGACCCGGTCGGAGTTCGTGCGGAACCGCGGGTCCTCGATCAGCGACGGGGCTCCGATCGTGGTCGCGAGCTGCTGAAACTGCTGGTCGTTGCCGGCGCAGATCATGATCGGCCCGGTCGCGGATTCATAGGTGCTGAACGGTTCGATGCTCGGATGGACGTTGCCTAGGCGGGACGGCGACACCCCGGTGTTCAGGTAGGACGAGCCCTGGTTCGCGAGCGCGGCGAGGGCCGTCGACAGGAGGTCGATCGACACCCGCTGGCCGACCCGGTCCCGGTCCCGCGCCCTGAGGGCCGCCAGGATGCCGGTGGCCGCGTTCAGCCCCGCGATCACGTCGACCAGGGCGACGCCCACCTTGTGGCCACCGCCCTCGGCCGGCCCGGTCACCGACATCAGGCCGCTCAGGGCCTGGACCAGCGGGTCGTAGCCAGGCAGCTCGCGACCGCCGGCCTCGCCGAAGCCGGAGATCGAGCAGTAGACGATGCCGGGGTTCCCCATCGACACCGTCTCGTAGTCGAGCTTGAAACGGTCCATGGTGCCCGGCTTGAAGTTCTCGATCAGGACATCGGCCCGGCGGGCCAGCTCCTGGGCCAGCCCCAGGTCGACCGGGTCCTTCAGGTCGAGGACCACGGATCGCTTGTTCCGGTTGACGGTGAGAAAGTAGGTGGCGCGGCCCTGGTCGTCGGTCGGCGGCTGCCAGGAGCGGGTTTCGTCTCCGGCCGGCGACTCGACCTTGATCACGTCGGCGCCCAGGTCCCCGAGGGTCATCGCCGTCAGCGGGCCGGCCAGGACCCGGCTGAAGTCAGCGACCAGAAGACCATCCAGAGCACTCATGTCAACATGGTGACGGATGAACCCGACTCCAGCCGCCCTCGACATCAAAGGCCTGACCAAACGGTACGGGGACGGCACCCTCGCGCTCGACGATCTCGACCTCGAGGTGCCGGACGGCAGCTTCTTCGGGCTGCTCGGTCCGAACGGCGCCGGCAAGACCACCCTGATCGGCGCGGTCTGCAACCTGGTCCGCCCAACCAGCGGCGAGATCCGCGTCTTCGGCAACCCCGGAGGCGGCATGATGGCCCGCCGGATGATCGGCATCGCCGAGCAGGAGCCGAACCTCGACAAGTTCCTGACGGTGTACGAGACGTTGCTCTACCACGGTGGCTATTACGGCATGGACCGGGCCGAGGCCAGCGGCCGCGCCGAGCAGATGATCGACGCTTTCGACCTGAGCGCCAAGCGTGACGTCGTCGCGCCCAAGCTCTCGGGCGGCATGCGGCGCCGCCTGCTGCTGGCCCGGGCGCTGCTCCACCGGCCGAACCTGGTGATTCTCGACGAACCGACCGCCGGGGTCGACCTCGAACTTCGCCATGAACTCTGGAGCTACATCCGCGTGCTCCACGAGCAGGGCACCACGATCCTCCTGACGACCCATTACCTGGAAGAGGCCGAAGCCCTCTGCGACGAGATCGCCCTGATCAGCGGCGGCAGGATCGTCGCCCGCGACACTGCCGCGGGGCTCAAGGACACCCACGGCGTGGAGACACTCGAAGAGGTCTACCTGAAGACGGTGGCCGGCGGCAAGATCGCCCTGGCAGAAGAGGCGGCGCGAGCATGAGCGGCAAGAAAAGGGTCGGTTACATCGGACTCGGCATCATGGGACACGCCGCGGCCTCGAACCTGATCGACGCCGGATATGAGCTTGTCGTCAACAACCGGACGGCCTCGAAGGCGGACTCCCTGGTCGAGCGCGGCGCCGTGTACGGCGAGACGCCGGCCGAAGTCGCCGCGGCTTGCGACGTCGTCTTCCTCAACGTGCCGGACACGCCCGACGTCGAGCTGGTGTTATTCGGCGAAAACGGCGTCGCGTCGGCCGATGGATTCAAGGGGCTGGTGATCGACATGAGCACGATCGACCCGGGCACGACGGTCGAGATCGCCGCTCGCCTCAAGGAGCAGGGGATCGGCTTTGTCGACGCTCCCGTCTCCGGAGGTGAAGCCGGGGCGATCGCAGGGACGCTCTCGGTCATGGCCGGCGGGACCGATGACGGCTTCGAGTGCGCCAGGCCCCTGCTGGAAGTCGTGGGAGAGCGTGTGACCCACGTTGGGCCCTGTGGTGCCGGTCAAGTGGCCAAGGCCTGTAACCAGCTCCTGGTCGGCAGCAACGTGCGGGCGGTCGCGGAGGCCCTCCTCCTCGCTGAACGCTCCGGATTGATCGACCCCGCCGTCATGCGGGAGGCGGTGACCGGCGGTTCCGCCGACAGCAGCGTGCTCCAGAACCACGGCCTGCGCATGCTGGAAGGCAACTTCGACCCCGGTTTCAAGGCCGAGCTCCATGCCAAGGACGCCCGCATCGTCGAAGCGCTCGCGGAGTCGTCGGGCACTCCGATTGAGGCCTTCGGGCTCGCCCATCAGTCGCTCGACCGGCTGGTCCAGACCGATCGCGGCGGCCGGGACCATTCGGCGATCATCGAAGTCCTGCGCGAAGAAGCAGACGGCAAGGGTTGACCCCGATGCCCCCGGTTCAGGCCGAGCCACATCCGTGGCGCGGACTCGCGTGGCTTTCCCGCCGCGAATGTCACCGCGTGCTCAAGCTCTGGAAGCAGACGATCCTCGCCCCGGTGATCGCTGCCCTGCTCTTCATGGTGGTGTTCGGGCTTTCGCTCGGCAACAGCATCTCCGAGATCAACGGCTTCGAGTACCGGGTCTACATCGTGCCCGGACTGATCGCGATGGCGATGGCCCAGGCCGCCTACTCGAACAATTCGAGCACGATCTTCCAGGCGCGTAACGACCGGTACCTCGACGACATCCTCTCGGCCCCGATGCCGGCCTGGCACGTCCACCTCGGATACCTGATCGGTGGCGCGATGCGCTCGCTGATGATCGGCGTCGTGCTCACGGCATTCGCCCTGCCGATCACCGGCGCGCCGTTCGTCCACCCCGCCGAAGCCTTGCTGGCCGTGCTGCTGCTGACCACCGCCTTCGGCACACTCGGCATCATCGTCGGCGTCTACGCCGAGTCCTGGGACAACCAGTCCTTCATCAACAACATCGTGATCCTGCCGCTGATCTTCCTCGGCGGTGTCTTCTATTCGGTCAGCCGACTCGGCACCCCCTGGGAGCAGGTCTCCCACTTCAACCCGCTCTTCTACGTGGTCGACGCCACCCGTTACGGCTTCCTCGGTTCAAGTGACGTCAACCCGCTGATCTCACTCTCGATCGTCGCCGTGATCACGATCGTCCTGGTCAGCTGGTCCCAGTACCTGTTCTCAACCGGCCACCGCCTCAAGCCCTGAAGAAACTTTGGCCGCGGTTTCCTATCCATGACAACGGAAACCCCGGCCAGAGAGCCGCATTCCGAGTTCGACTGACCCTCTGGCCGCGGTTTCCTATCCATATCCCGGGAAACCGCGGCCAGAAGGGTGGGTGGCGTCAGGTGTCCAGATCCGGGATGTACGTGGCTACGTGCTGGTTGATCGTCTCTCGCACCCAGATCTTCTCGGCTGAGTCGGCCATGCGGTAGCGGCCGAGCAGCATCGCCTGGTCGTCGAGTGGCAGGCCACTGATCTCCCAGGAGACCACGAGGCGCTCGAAAAGCAGCTCGGTGCGGCGCTGCCAGATGTCGTCGACGTTGGCGGCGTCGGAGACCATCTCTGACTTGATCTTCTTGACCGTGCCGGAGGAGAGCTCCTGCCGGAGGGTGAGCACGTTGCCCTCCGGGTCGGCGTAGATCGAAGTCGCGCCTTTGTCCTTAGGTTGCCGCTGCCGGCGGTTTTTCTTCTTCGCCATCGATCTCATCTTGACGATCGGAGAGCTCGGCATCACCGAGGCCGCCGAAATGGTGTTTCCTCTGACTGTCCTGGGTCGCCAGTTCGGCGATCGCGGCGTAGAGGATCATGTCGATCACGAGCCCGAAGACGGCGCCGAACTGCGCTTCGACGAAAGAGAAGACGCGGGTGACGAAGATCGAGACCAGAAAGGCCCGGCCGAAGTAGGAGTAGGCGGCCTGGTGCTCGTCCTTCCACATCTTGTAAACGCCGATGCCAATCAGCATCACCGAGGTCAGGATCGACAGGGTGCGGGCTACGCTGAGGAAGTCGACGCTGTTGTCCGGGACCTGGCTCGCCGTCTGGGTCTCGATCCCGAGGTCGTACTGCAGGTCGACGATGCCGAGCAGCGAGACCACGCCCCAGACGACCACGATCCGGATGACCCATTTGCCGAAGTTCGGCTTTTCCGAGATCGCGGTGATGCGTTTGTGCGTGCGTTCGATGAACTGGGCGATGCGGGACGGCTCCTTGGTCGGAGACAGCGCGGCGTCCTTGAAGTAACCGCGGATCCGCGCCACCCGGGGGTCGTCCGGGTCGGACTGGTCGAGTAATTGATTGGCCACTTCGAGCTCGTCCCGGCGGAACTCGCCGGTGACTGTCGCCGGCAGGAAAGCCATGGCGTTGGCCAGGGCCGTCTTCTGATCGAGCACCTGGCGGCGTGACAGTTCCCGAGTGATCAGGAAAAGGATGATGAAGACGATGTAGATGATGCCCGCAGCCGGCTTGTAGAAATAATTGTTGTCCGAGGTGATGAACTTGCCGAGCTCATCGATGAAAAAGCCGAAGCCGATTCCGCCGATCACCGCCGAGGCAGTGCGGCCACCGCGGTTCAGGTAGATCAGCCCGACCCAGATCGAGATCAGCATGAAGATGCCGCCGTAGAGCAGGTGGGCGATGTGCAACCCTCCACCGCCGAGCTGCGGGTAGTTGGTCAGCCAGAGCTGGGTCCGGATGACCAGGATCATCGTGATCGAGGCGATCAGAAACCATTCGAGCTTCTGGACGAAGTCGAACCGCCTGATCGGATTGTCGATCAGGCGAGGCCTCTTCGATGCCAGTTCCCTCGGTCCGGACGCCACGGGCGGATCCTAGCCCAGCCCGCAGGAACCCATGCTGAATCGGCAGCCGGCGGTTGCCGGCTGCCGATCAGTCAGAGGGTTGAATCAACCGCCGTTGCTGGCGGGGACGAACGTGCGGCTGGGCTGACCGCGTAGTGCGGTGGGCGCCGGGAGGGGGTTGCCCTTCGCGGTCTGACCCGGGATGACCGGCAGGACCAGTTTCGACGGAGTGGCTCCGCCGAGTCCGATCGTGTTGGTGGTCTTGCCCTTCTCGATCGTCTGGAAGTCCCAGATCGTCCGGTCGCCGCCGGGCGCCTGGATGTTGATCCGGATCTTCGAGCCGGCGCGGAATACGTGCGCCACCGGGAAGATCTGGACCCGCGTGAGGTTGAACTTGCCCTTCTTCAGCGGCGCGCCATCCCCCTTCAGCCAGGTCTGGACCGGGTTGTCGGGGGTCGAAGCTGCCGTATTGATCTTCCGGTGAGAGGCCCTGAGCCACCCGTTCTGGACGTAGGTCTCCTTGCCGTCCGGACGGACCTCGGTCAGGGTGGCCTGGAGGTCCGTGTTCGGCATGTTCGACTTGAGATACAGGTCGAGGCTGGACGGACCGGCGATGAAGGTGTCCTTCGTCATGGCAGGCGTGATGAACCCGAGGCCCTTTTCCTTGACGACCGGCTTCCAGTTGTACGGCGGCTGGGCCTTCCAGGAGTCGCCCTGGGCATTCGCCCCGAGCGTTCTGGCCGGTCGGGCTGCCGGATCGGAGAGGTAACTCGCCGAAGAGGCCGTACCCGGCTTGGCCGAACTCATGGCGCCACCGGCCCCGAGGAAGTACTCGGTGGGCTTCAGGCCCGGGATCGGCCAGTCGGTGAAATCGGCCTCCCACTTCGCACCGATCGATCCGGGCTGTCCCGGGATCGCGGCGCCGTTGTCCATCAGGATGCGGATCCGCGGATCCTTGCGGAACGTCGCCTTTGCCTTGGCCAGGTTCTGTGGCGTATTCAGCATCAGCGCGAAGCGCGTCGGCTCGATCGGCAGGGCCGAGGCATCGGCCAGGAACTTGTAGAGAACCGGGCCGGAGGCAGTCATGACCGGCGAGACCGGGGGGACCCTGCCATTGCCGATGAACAGGCTCATGAACTCGGACCAGCGAGTGATCGTCTTCGGGCCCAGTGAGTCGACGTGGACGCCGTTCTGCATCGTTACCCAGACGTCCCTGTTCTTCTCCGAGAGGTTCTTCACGGCTTCGGTCCAGTGGCCGCCCGTCTGCTCGTCCTGGAAAGCACCGACCCAGAAGACCGGCACGTTGATGTTCTTGACCCAGGCGCCCGGTGAGCGCTTGGCGAACAGGTTCGGTGTGCGGTACGGGTTCGCCTCGATCAGCTCGTTGTAATCGCGGGTCTGGAGCCGCGTCGTCTGGTTCGCCAGACAATGCTGCTTCTGCTCCTCGCGCAGGGGTTCCGCGACGTCGGGATCGCCGTTCTTGCTCATCTCCCGCGCCCAGGGCTGACCGCCCTCGGGTGCCGGTTCGGCGTCTCCGGCCCGCTCGGTGATCCAGCTGTAAGCGAAGCCGTCATTGAAGATTCCGCCCGGGAAACCAGTCCCGTAGTAGACGTCATCGGTCACCGAAAGCGGGGAAACGGACGAGAGGTGCGGCGGCCGGGTACCGGCCGTGAAGAGCTGGGTGATCCCCGAGAAGGAGATCCCGCCCATTCCTACCTTGTGACCCTGCGCCCAGTCCTGGGCGGCGACGGTCTCGATCGCGTCGTAACCGTCATAAGTGGTCGGCCAGCCGAACAGGTCGAAGGCGCCACCGGAGCAACCGGAGCCGCGCATCTGGACACTGACGACTGCGAAGTCGAGCAGCGGACCGATCACGGCGCCGACCGCGGTCGAAGTCGCCGGGGCGAGATCGTCGTGGGGTATGACGCCACCGCTGAGCCCGCCGATCACCGAAGTGAGGAGATCGTGAGGTGCGGCAGTCTGGTATCCGGAGTACTCGATGAAAGTCGGGAAGGGACCGTCAGCCAGAGTCTTGCCCTGGGGCAGCCTGACCGTCATGGCGAGCTCGGTTCCGTCGCGCATCGTCACGTAGTTGAGTCCCTTGTTAAGGGTTTCGTCTTCGTAGAACGACTGCGGCGGATTGTCCCCGGGCTTCAGAATCTGGAACTTCTTCGTGCCCTGGCCGACCCACTTGCCCTTCTTGCGCTTCTTGCCTTTTTTGCCCTTCTTGGCCTTCTTGGCCTTCTTGGCCTTGGTCAGACCCGTGGGGGTGCGAACGGTGAAGGTGGCTCCGGGTTTCACGTCATAAAAGATCTTTGAACCGAATGAATCGGCTTTGCCCTTCTGGACGATCATGTTCTTGCTGTTGACAAGAAGCAGCTTCGTGCCCGGCTTGGCTCCCTGGATGGTCGCGTCGCCGACGTTGCCACGGGCCGTGTACGGCGCCACTGACGTGATCTTCGGCGCTTTCTTGTACTTCGGCGCCTTCTTCGGCTTTGCACTGGCTGTTGTGGTCATTCCTCCGACCAAAGCCAACCCGGTGACTGCTACGGCCAATGCGACCAGATACACACGAATGCTGCGCACGATGAAGTCCTCCATGATCCCTAGTTTTGAGCCTTGTAGGCGCTCACCACGGATCCCCGGGGAAACACCTCACGACGACTTGACACAGGGCAAATACCCGAAAGTCGAATAGATAAACGTCGGGTTTGTAGATGGATCAGGCGCGGCCGGGCGAACTCGGCCGCCGGCCGTCAGACAGAAGCAGCTGAAGTCGCCCGGTCCAGGAGGGGCCGAACGTTCTCGCCGAACCTCAGGGCTTCTTCGAGGTGGGGGTAGCCGGAAAGGATGAACTCGTCGATGCCGACGGCCCGGTATTCGAGGAGACGATCCGCCACCTGTTGGTGACTGCCGACCAGGGCCGTTCCGGCGCCTTCGCGGATCAGGCCGATTCCGGCCCAGAGATTCGGGGCGATCACGAGGTCGTCGCGGTCGGTGCCCTGGGCGAGCTCGGTCATCTTCGCCTGGCCGACCGATTCCATGCGGGCGAACTTTTCCTGGGCTGTCTTGACCGCTTCCGGGTCGAGTCCGTCGAGGATCCGGTCCGCTTCCAGCCAGGCTTCTTCCTCGGTGTCGCGGGAGATCACGTGGATGCGCAGGCCGTACCCCAGTTCACGCTCTTCGTCCTTCGCCCGGGCCTTCATCCCTTCGACTTTCTTGGCGACGGCTTCGAGCGGCTCGCCCCAGGTGAGATAGACGTCGGCGTAGTGCGCAGCGACTGCCTGGCCCGCGGGTGACGCTCCGCCGAAGTAGACCTCCGGCGGGTCGAGGTCCTCGAGCTTGCGGCGGAGGCCACCCTGCTCGAGCTTGAAGAACTCGCCTTCGTGGTCATAGGTCTCGCCGGTCCACGAGCGCTTGAGGATCTCGAGGAACTCGCCGGTGCGGCGGTAACGGGTCTCTTTGTCGAGGTGGTCGCCGAACGACTTCTGCTCGACTGGGTCACCGCCGGTGACGACGTTCAGCAGCAGGCGGCCGTTGGTCAGGCGGTGGAAGGTGGCCGACTGGTGCGCGGCCCAGGCCGGCTGGATCGAGTCGGGCCGGAAGGCGACGATGAACTTCAGGCGCTCGGTGTGCTGGGCGACGGCGGCGCAGGTGACCCACGCGTCCTCGCAGCCCGAACCGGTCGGGGTCAGCACGGCCTCGAACCCGGCCCGCTCGGCCGCCTTCGCGACTTCGGCGAGATACGGCACGTCGGCGTTCCTGGTGACCGTCTGCTGGCCGGCCACGTCGACCACGTTGGTGACGTTGCGGCCGTCACCGGAAGTCGGGAGGAACCAGTGCCATTTCGGCCATGGCCGATTATCGGCTGGAGTCATTTTATGAGTGAGCTACTCGACATTGAGCCGAAAAGTAACAGAACGGCGAACGTAAGGGTCAGAATTCGCGCGTGATCGGCGCCACAGCCTGTACCGGCCAGCCCTCCGGCTATGCTGTCTGGGCAGTTGTCCAGTGGAGGGCGCCGCCAGGATTCAGGGAATGCGGCGAAACAAAGGGAGTGTCATGGAGCAAACACGCTTGATTCGGACGGTGCCGGCCGTATTGGTTTGCTGTCGCTTTCGTGCTTTTGCTGCTCGTGGCCGGCCCCCAGCGGGCTGACGCCTCCTCCGTCCCCTTCAAGATCGACTTCAACGAAAGCAAGGTTGACGTCAGCGTTCTCAAGGACCTGCGGCTTCGCACCCATGGACGTCCACTTCTCGACCGAAGGAACTTCGATCGCTGAAGCCGAGCGTTTCGCCGAGGGAACCCTCGGCACGCTGCTCACCGACGTCGACCTGGACAACGTCGACCTCGGCCCCAGCGGCATCACCCTGATCCGCTCGGCTGACGAGATCCCGAAGCCCGATCCCGACCCGGTTCCGGTCCCGGAAGCAACCTCGCCCCTGCTGAAGCTCAAGATCTCGCTCCGGTCGCGCAAGGCGAAGGCCGGCAAGACGATCAAGTACCGGGCCAAGGTCATCAATTCGGGTTCGGCTGAAGCCGATGGCGTCGCGGTCTGCATCAAGACCCCGAAGAAGGCGGTCCACGCGAAGAAGGCCTGTCAGAGCTTCGGCGCGGTCGCTCCCACCAAGGCCAAGGTCCGCACCTTCAAGCTGCGCATCAACCGCGGCGTGAGCGGCAAGAGGTACAAGCTCAGCTTCCGCACGAAGACCAGCGCCAGGACCAAGCCGAAGATCTCGGCCAGCCTGCGCGTCAAGTAGTCCCGGCGCGTCGGTCAGGCGGTCGGGACTCCAGCCAGCCAGCTGCTGCTGCGCTCGAGCCACGCGGTCACGAGCCCCTCGCTGCCGAGCGCCGCATACTCGGCTTCCAGCGCGACCAGTGAAGGTGTCGGGCAGGTCGCTCCGAGTTCGAGCAGCGCCGGGCGCAAGTGGACGTCCGCGGCCATTGCGTGCCGGGCCTGGCGCGCGATCATCAGGGGGATCGCGGTCTTGTCGAGCAGCGCGGCCTCGGGCAGCCCGTCGAGGAAGATCTTGAGCAGGCCGGCATAGCTGCCCATGACCGTCGGGCTGGCGGCGATCACGACCTGGGAACCCAGGACTAGCTCGGTCAGCGCCTGGTCGTAACCGGCCCGGTCCAGGTCGAGGTCGACCAGGTCGATGGTCAGGGCGGGTGCGGTGCCTACCTGGCCGGCGAGGCCGTCGGCGACCCCGGAAGCGAGGCGAAGGGTCCGGCTGTCTCTTCGTGGATTGCCCACGATCGCGATGACGTTCGGCTGAAATCCGGGATGGAGGGGGTTATCGGTCATGGGTGCGTTCCTGGAAGTAGTTCATCGATATCGGGAGGGGGCGGAGTCGCTAGCCACGACTCCGCCCCTCAGTCCCTTTGCGTCCAACTGGGCCGTCTAGCCCACCGTCCAGTGGAATGCGACTGGATCTTATTGAGTTTGTCTAGTTGTTTCATCAAGATACATGATCCGCCAGGAAATGTCGTGTGAGCCAGGTCCACACCACCGACTCAGTTCGAGTCTCTTGCCCTACTTGCCGAAGTACTGGATCGGGTTAACCGGGACCTTCGCCATCGGCGGCTCGATCTCCATGCGGTTCATCGCCTGGTTCAGGTCGGCTTTGGTGACCTGCTCGGGCACCGGCACCGCGCGGAAAGCCGGGATCGGCAGGCGCATACGGAAGGCGAGCTCGTCCTTCGAATTGAAGGCATCGACCAGCGGGTTGTTGCCCCAGGAGACGATCCAGCCGGTGCCGAAGCGCCGCACGCTGCCGCAGCAGTGGCTCTCCTTGATCTGCGGATCGACGTCCTGCCCGTCGTAAGTCGCGGTTCCGGCCTTGATGTCGAGGCGGTAACGGACCGCACGGGGCGAGCGACCCAGGTGGGTCGCGTTGTCGTGAACCGACAGCAGGTTGCCGTCGGAGATCCTGGCGTCGTGGTTGCCACCGACCGGATAGTCGCCATGGGGATCGTCGCCGACGATCTTCAGTGACTTGGGATCCGGCTCGCCGCCAAAGGTCCAGGCGATCTTCCCGGTCTTCTTGTCGATCCCGTAGACCTTGTCGGTGTGGCGGGTCGAGATCACGATGTACTTGCCCCAGGGTTCGGCCGAGTTGAGGTGGAAGATGTCGATGAAGGGGTAGTCGTCGATGTCCGGATGCGGGTTGTGGAGGATCTTCTTCCACCAGCGCTGCGGGGTGTAGGAGAGCGGGACGCGGTCGCCCGAGTTCCACTGCCAGACGACCTTGCCCGACGGAGTGATCTCCTGGAGCTCACCGTCGAACACCCCGACGTCCTTCGGGCCGCCGACCGAACTCAGGTCGACGTGCTTCCGCGGCTTGTAGCTGTTGATCAGCACGTTGCCGTTCGGCAGGTAGGTGTATTCATGACCATCCGTCGGGGCGTCCTTCATGGTCACGAGTCGCTTGAACTTCCCGTCGAGCGAGTAGATCTCGCTGCCGGTCCTCGGGTCCTTGCCGTAGCCGTCACCGAAACCGCGCGGGACCTGGAAAGTCTGGTCGGGCAGAATCTGTCCGCCGAGCGTGTTGGTCGGTGGACTGAACCACCAGACGGGCATGCCGTCCTGGTCGAAGGCAATGGCCCAGTTCCGCCTGGTGGCGATCGGTTCGGGGCGCTCCGAGACGAAGAACATGCCCTTGGGCGGATCCTTGAAGCGGGTGTAGTTCCACTCGGGGAAATCATCCGCGAGGCAGCGCACCTGGTAGGTCTGGGAGTCGCCGCCGGTGTTGATCACCACGTCGAAATCCTGGCCGGGAAGAGGTCGCGCCTCGGCCGCGAAACGACCGGTCTCCGGCGGATAGACGCCGACCTTGACCATCGATCCTTCGTTGGCCTTGACCTGGACCTTGACCTTGCCGGGAACGCAGCGGGTCACGTAACTGTGGCGATCCGGGTTGAAGGCCGGATACATCGACTCGGTATTGAACTGAGCGTCGTACTTGCTGCCGGGGGCGCCGTTGTTGCTGACCTTGCCACCGGTCGAGCCTTCAGTGGCACCCTTTGCGATCTTGTTGTCGTCCTTCTTGTTCAGCAGATGCTGCCTGTAGGCGAACGCGCCGAGAGCGCCGCCGAGCACGACTGCGGCCAGAACGGCGACCACTGCGATCGGTGAGACCTTGAACTTCTTCTTGGCGTCCTGCGGACTCGGGCTTTCACCCATGGCTGCGTTCCCTTCGCTCTGTGGCCGGAGCTCCGGCGGTAACAGGCCTGATCCGGAAGGCCGTTGACGCCGGCCGAATTAGGTCGAGCGGGAAGGCTATAGGGTGGACGGCCGTGACGCCGTCGCCCAAGCTATCGATCAGCGCTGTTTTCACGGAAATGAAGGACGGAGCGGAGCGGAACCGCCCGGTCCTGATCCGGATCACCCTGCTCTTCGCCGTGCTCCAAGCCGCATCGGTTGCGCTCGAATTGGCCGGCACAAGCGGTTTCGCGCTCTCGCTCGGGCTGAGTGTCCTGCTCGGCGCCGCCTATTCGGGCATGGTCGCCACGCTGATCTGCCTGTCGGGCCCGGTTGAATCCGGAGGCCAGCTCTGGACTCTTGTTCGCCCCGTACTCGCCCGCCTGATCTGGGCGAGCCTGCTGGTCGCCGTCGCCATTCTGGCGGGGGTGGTTTTCCTGATCGTGCCCGGACTGATCCTGTTGACCATCTGGTCCGTGGTGATCCCGGCGATCGTGGCCGAGAACCTCTCGGTATTCGAAGGTCTCGGTCGGAGCCCTGAACTGGTCCGCGGCAACGGCTGGAGGGTCTTCGCCTTCATGATGCTGCTCGGCGTCGCGGGGGCGATCGTGCTGCTGATCACCCTCACGGTCTCGGCCCCGCTCGGGGACGGGATCCTCTACAGCGTCGTCCTCCAGTTCCTGATCAGCTGTCTGCTCAACCCGATCACCGCGCTCGGGCCGGCCTCGCTCTACAACCAGCTCACGATGCGGCCGGAGGATCCTCCGCCGGAGCTATAGGAGCCGGATCGGCCACCGGGACGTCGGCCTCGTCGTCGAAGACCTCGACCATCTTGCCCTTGACTATGAAGATGTGGGCAACGATGTAGCAAGCGACCATCGCTCCGGCCAGGATGTAGAAGATCGTCTGGGTCGAGTGGGCGAAAGCACTCTGAACCGCGTCAAGCAGTTTGGCCGCCTCGGCCTTGCTGGCGACGTGACCCATCATGCTGCCGGAATCGCCGCCGCCGGACTGGGTCATCGATTGCGCGACCTGGTCCGCATCGGCCTTGGGCACATGGAGCGCCCCGAGCTTGTCTTCTATGTTGATCTTGTTCTGCGCCGTCAGGATCGTGCCGAGTACGGCCAGCCCGAAAGCGGCGGCGAAATTACGCACGGTCTGGGTGATTCCTGTTGCCTCGCCGTAACTCGTGTTCGGTGCCCGGTTGACGGCGTCCGTGCTGACCGGACCGAGGATCAGGCCGACACCGGCGCCGGCCATGACCATGTAGATCCACTGGCCGTTCAGTCCGCCTGATATGTCGGTCATCTGCCGGGCCCAGAGGTAAAAGCCGACGGCTGCCAGGGCGCTGCCGATCAGGACCGCGGGCTTGGCGCCCTTGCTGTCGAGGATGCGGCCGCCCCACTGGGAAGCGACGGCGAACCCACCGAAGAAGACGAGCAGGTAGATGCCGGCTTCGGATGCGCTCCAGCCGAGTGAGATCTGCGAATACATGCTGGCGAAGAAGAACAGCGGCACGAAAGCGAGCGACATGAAGAAGAGGACGAGGCAGTCCCCCAGGAATGCCCTCTCCTTGAAGATCTGGACCCGCATCAGGGGGAACTTCTGCCGGGCCTCGAAGGCGAAGAACCCGACCAGGATCGCCAGTCCGATGGCGATGCTGCCCCAGGTCTTCGGGTCGGACCAGCCCCAGACGGCCGACTGCTGGAAACCGAGGATCGCCAGACCCATGCCAAGCGCGATCAGCACCGCGCCGCGGAAGTCGAGCGGCTGCGGCTTCTTCATGTCCGCCGGCTTCGACTTCCAGATCAGAAAGAGTGAGATCAGGGCGATCGGGATGTTGATCCAGAAGATCGAGCGCCAGGTCCATTCGGTCAGGTAACCACCGGCGATCGGGCCGATCGAAGTCAGGGCTCCGGTGATTCCGAAGAAGAGCGCCATCGCCCGTCCACGCGTCTCGATCGGGAAGGAGGAGATCGTGATCGCCAGGGCCGCGGGGAACATCATCGCCGCGCCCGCGCCCTGGATCACGCGGAAGAAGATGATCCAGGCTTCGGCGAGGTCGCCCTTGGGTGTGGCGCCGCAGAGCGCCGAAGAGACGGCGAAGACCAGAATGCCGAGGACCAGGATCTTCCGGCGGCCGGCGACGTCGGCCAGCTTTCCACCGAAGGCGAAGAGCGCCGCCATCGAGAGCAGATAACCGCTGACGATCCACTGGATTCCGGTCGAAGAGAGGCCGAGTTCCTTCTGGATCTCGGGAATCGAGATCGAGACGATCGTCTGGTCGATGAAGGTCATCGAGACCGCGAAGATCATCGCGGTCAGAACAAGGTAGCTGCCCTTCGAATTCGACAAACGAGACCTCTTTCGGACGAGATTGCAATCCGGACGGAACCACAATTGGAGTGGTGATCTGAGATTACCTCATGGTCCCGGACCGCAAACAGCCCGCCCGCGGATACGCTCCGGCCCAATGGAGATCATCAGAACGCCTGACGACCGCTTTGGCCAGATCGACGATTTTCCCTGGGAAGCGAACTATCGCGAATGGCAGGGCACGCGCCTGGCCCACATCGACGTCGGTGACGGCCCGCCGGTCCTGCTGTTGCACGGCGAGCCGACCTGGGGCTATCTCTGGCGGAAGGTGATGCCGCCGCTGCTCGAGGCCGGCTACCGCTGCATCGTGCCCGACCTGCCCGGCTTCGGCCGCTCCGACAAACCGGCAGATGACGAGTGGTACAGCTTCGACCGCCACACCGACGCCGTTGCCTCGCTGGTCGACGAACTCGGCCTCGAGGAGGCGACCCTGGTCTGTCACGACTGGGGCGGGCCGATCGGCCTTCGGGTCGCCACGATCGAGCGGGCCGAGCGGTTTTCGCGGCTGGTCGCGATGAACACCGGAATCTTCACGGGATACCAGCGGATGACCGACAACTGGCTTCACTTCCGCGACTTCATCGCGGCCCACCGCGACGTCCGGGTCGACATGCCGGTCCAGGGGGCCTGCGTCACCGAACTTGCACCGGAGGTCATTGCCGGCTACACGGCACCGTTCCCCGATGTCAACTCGAAGGCCGGCATCCGGGCCTTCCCGCGGATGGTTCCGATGGCTCCCGACGCTCCCGGCGCGTCCGAGGGCCAGGCCACGGCCGAATTCCTCACGACCGACGACCGGCCCTCCCTGCTCCTCTGGGGTGACTCCGACCCCGCCCTGCCGCTCGATCCGGTGGGACGCGCCGTGCAGCGCTTCTTCCCGACCGCGGACCCCCTGACTGTGATTGAGAATGCGGGTCACTTCCTCCAGGAGGACAAGGGGGAAAAGGTCGGCGCGGTGATCGCCGACTGGCTGAAACGGATCGGTTGAGAAACACCGATTTACCTGAGACTCATCCGGGCGGGCCGCTCGACCGCATACTCTTACAAAGCAGTTAGTAAACACGGGGTCCACCAATACCGGAAGCATTTCTGTGACAAGCGAGTCAGCTCAGCAGAATCCTGAGAGCCAGGCGCCCCTGCGGGTTCACATCCTCGGCAGCCGCGGCGGACTCAAGCGAGGCCTGGTCCGGCTGATCGAAGTGTCGCCGTTCATGCTGGCCGGCTTCGCGGTGATCATCCTAGTCCCGGCCACACAGGAAGTCCGCTTCGGCGGCGGTACGGTCCTGCTGACCCTGATCGTCTTCCGTTCGGTGGCCGAGATCCGTGAATACCCGAAGTGGATCCAGACGGTGACGCCAATTCTGCTGGCGATCGTGATCGGCGTGATGACCGCGGTCAACCAGGAGCCGCTCTACTCAGTGATGATGCTCTTCAACTGCCTGCGCGTCGCTTTCGTCGAAAGCCGCCGGATCTTGATCTACACCCTGATCGCGACCATGCTGGCGATCGGGATTCCGGCACTGATCTACCCGGACGAGCTCGCCGTTCGCGGGCTGGTCTGGGCCCTCGTCCTGGTCTCGGTGCTTTTCCCGATCCAGAACCGCTCGCTCGCCCTCGCGGACCGGGTCGGCCTCAACTCAAGGCTGGCCTCGGTGCTCTCGGACCTGCTGACCTCCGAGAACGCGCGCAAGTCGATCGTCCGGGCAGCTCACGAACTGGGTGAAGCCGACGTCGCCATCCTCTTCGAGGTGGGTGCTGACGGCCGGACCGTGGCCAGTGGCGCGTACGGGGTGTTGTCCAACGACCTGAGCGTGCAGCCGGGCGAAGGCTCGGCGGCGGCGCTGAGCATGTCGGAGCACGTCCCGGTCTTCATCCCCTACGTCGAATCGGCCGAAAAGAGCCTGCCGCCGGGCATGATGGACCAGGGCCTTTCTTCGATCATCGCCTGTCCGATCATGCGCGGCGACAAAGCGATCGGCACGCTTTGCGCCGGCTGGAAGGAGCGGGTGGGGCGCAGTGACGAAACCGACGCAACGGTCATCTCGCTGCTCGCCGCCGAGGCCTCGGTAACGATCGATCACACCGACCTGTTCCAGCGGCTCGCCGAGACTGCCACTCGCGACTCCCTGACGGGATTGCTTAACCGCCGGGCCTGGGAGGAGATGCTCCGGGCAGGCCTGGTCGACGCGCGCCAGGTCCGGCAGCCGATCTCGATCGCGGTCCTCGACCTCGACCATTTCAAGCGCTTCAACGACGCCAACGGGCATCAGGCGGGCGACCGGCTGCTGCATGAAGCCGGCGGCGCCTGGAAGAACACCCTGCGAAAGAACGACGTGCTCTTCCGGTGGGGCGGCGAGGAATTCACGGTGATCCTCCCGAACTGCGACCACGACCAGGCCCTGGAAGTGGTCGACCGGCTGCGCGTGGCCACGCCCGGCGGCGAGACCAGTTCGGCCGGTGTCGCCACCTGGAACGGTTCCGAGACCGCCGAGCAACTGTTCGCGCGGACCGATACGGCGCTCTACCGGGCCAAGGACTCCGGCCGCAACCGGACGGTCCCGGCCTCCTCGAACTGATCCGCGTCGCCTTTCATGGTCCGGTTTTGAACATATGATGTTGCCGATGCGGAACGGGGAAGAGTGAGCAACGCGGACAAGCCGGACAAGGCAACGGCGGTACTGGTCACGCTGATCCTGGTCGCGGCGGTGGCCAACCTCAACCTCGCGGTCGCCAACGTCGCCCTGCCGGACATCGGCAAGGCCTTCGACGCCGGCCAGACCCAGCTGAACCTGGTCGCGATCGGATACTCGCTCGGACTCGCGACGTCGGTGCTCTACCTGGGCGCCCTGGGCGACCGGTTCGGACGCAAGATGATGCTGATCCTCGGCACGTCGCTCGCAATCCCGGCGAGCATCGGAGCGGCCTTGGCACCGACAGTCGACGTCCTGTTCGTGGCGCGCGTAGTCGGTGGCCTCGCGGCCGGCATGGCCTTTCCCACCACCCTCGCCCTGATCACCGCGCTCTGGCGAGGATCGGGCCGAACCCGCGCCATCGCGTTGTGGTCGGCGATCGGCGGCGCGATCTCGGCCCTCGGGCCGCTCACGGCGGGGGCGATGCTGCTCCACTTCGACTGGGGCTCGGTCTTCCTGATCACCCTGCCCCTCGCCGTAGTCGCGCTCGTCCTGGCAATCAAGTTCGTTCCGTCGCACGTGAACGAGGTCTCCGACCCGGTCGACAACCTCGGCGGAATCATCTCGGTGGTCATGGTCGCGGCGGTGGTACTCGCGATCAACTTCACCAGCCTTCCCGGCAAGACTTCCCTGTGCATCGGGCTCGGCCTGATCGCCCTGGCCGGGGTCGGCGCCTTCCTGATCCGCGAAAAGCGTGCCAAGAACCCCCTCTACGAGCTCAGCGTCGCCGGGCGGCGAATCTTCTGGGTGGCGGCGGTGGCGGGCATCATCGTCTTCGGCACGCTGATGGCGGCGATGTTCGTCGGCCAGCAGTACCTGCAGAACGTGCTCGGGTACTCGACCCTCGGCGCCGGCGCCGCGATCCTGCCGGCGGCGTTACTGATGGTCCTGATCGCACCCCGGTCGGCGAAGATGATCGAGAGCCACGGCTCCCGCATCACGCTCCTGATCGGCTACGTGTTCTGCCTGCTCGGCTTCCTCGTGATGTTCTTCCTCTGGGACGACGGCGCCGCCTACTGGCGGGTCGGACTGGGTTTTGCGCTGGTCGGTGCCGGCGTCGGTTTCGCCGGCACACCTGCGTCGCATTCGCTGACCGGTTCGGTCCCGGTCCGCCGCGCCGGCATGGCCTCCGGCACGGCCGACCTCCAGCGCGACCTCGGTGGCGCGATCATGCAGTCGATCCTCGGCTCGGTGCTGACCGCGGGCTACTCCAGCGCGTTCGCCAACCAGATCGCCTCGTCCCCCGACTCGGACAAGGTGAGCAGCCAGGTTTCCTCGGAGCTCGAGAAATCATTCTCGAGCGCGGCCACGACCGCGGAGCAGTACCCGCAGTATGCGAATCAGATCATCGCCGCCGCCCGCGACTCCTTCCTCAACGGCCAGGACTGGGCCTACCTGATCGGGATCGTCGCGATCGTGCTCGGGACCCTGGTCGTCTTCTTCTTCTTCCCGAAGCACGAAGACGAGGTCCGGCTTCTGGGTGAGTACGAGTCCGAGGACCAGCCCGAGGGAGTCACGCCGGCCGCCGAGGCTTCACCCTCCCCCACGGGATGAGTCCGGGCGACCGGCCGCAGGACCAGCCCGGCCGGGTGCCGGGTTTTCTCGACCTCGGCCTGATCGCGCTGGCCGCCGGTTACATCGTCTTCGTCGGGATCAGCGGCGTCGGGCCGCACCTGTACGCCAGCGCCGACCGGGTAAGTGACGGCCGGGTCTGGCTTCTCGCCACCAGTTCGCTCGACGTGGCCAACACTCTTTCGACGATCCAGTGGATCCTCCTGACCGCGGCGGTGATCGTGGTCATCTTCAGGCTCGGCCCGCGAATCTGGTGGCTGGTGGCCCTCACCGGCCACATCGGCGCGGCGATCCTGTCTTACGCGGTGATCGAGATCGCGATCGCCCTCGGCTCGCAGTCGGCGGACCACACCGCCGCCCAGGGCGACTACGGCATCTCGATCGTGCTGGCGGCGACGCTCGGAGCACTCACCGCGAGTGCCCTGCCGTTCCGCCGCGGCCCCGGGGACCGGATGGACACCGGCGACCGCGCCGCACTCTGGCTCGGCCTGCTCGGCCTGGCCGGCCTGGTCGCCGTGTCAATCGGCTGGTACGACGTCCAGCACCTGCTCGGCTACGGGATCGGCTTCTTCCTCGCCGGGATCCTCCGAAAAAAAACGAACTGGGTCGGTTTCGACCAGAAGCTCAACGGTGGTCTCCACCGGTCAACGCAACACTGACCATGTTGAGTTGAACGAAATGGAGATAACAAGTGAAAGTCAACGAACACGCTTCGGGCAAGCGGCTCGATCAGGCGCGACGCCTCAAGGTCCTCGTTCTGGGCGCAGCCGGCCTCACCCGCGAAGAGATCGGCCGGGAATGCTCCTGCTCGATCAACTCGGTCAGCCGGGTGATCCTCGTCGCCGGAGGCAGACCGTCGAGAAGGTCCCGGAGAAGATCGAGATCTTCCCGGCAGCTCTCCCTGCTCGAGCGCGAAGAGATCCGGGTCGCCGTCGCCCAAGGCAAGAGCATTCGAGAGATCGCCGAGGTGATCGGCCGGCACCCCTCGACGATCTGTCGTGAGCTTGCCCGAAACGGTGGCCGTAAGGGCTATCGGGCAACCAAGGCCGATGACCGGGCCTGCTCGCAGATGGCCCGGCGAAAGCCCTCGAAGCTGACCTTGACCCCGAAGCTTCGCCGGGTGGTAAGAAGGTGGCTCGTCGAGGATCTTTCCCCGGAGCAGATCTCGGGCAGACTGAAGGTGAAATACCCGAACGATCCGGAGATGAGAATCAGTCACGAGACGATCTATCAATCGCTTTATGTCCAGTCGAGAGGCCAGTTTCGAAAGGATCTGACCAAGTGCCTGAGAACCGGGCGAAGCTAGCGAAAGCCCCACGGATCGGCCGGATCCACCCGCGGCCAGATCCCCAACATGGTCAATATCTCCGAGCGCCCGGCCGAGGTTGAAGACCGGGCGGTGCCCGGTCACTGGGAGGGCGATCTCATCCTCGGTAAGAACGGCAAGTCCTCGATCGGCACCCTGGTTGAGCGCCAGACCCGGTTCGTGGTGCTGCTCGACCTAGAGGGTGATCGCGGGGCGGAGAATCTCGCAAAGGTCATGGCCGAGCAGATCACGAACCTTCCGAAGCGGCTCCGAAAGACTCTCACCTGGGATCAGGGCAAGGAGATGTCAAAGCACAAGAGCTTCTCGGTTTCGACCGGGGCCGAGGTCTTTTTCTGTGACCCGCACTCACCCTGGCAGCGCGGTTCAAACGAGAACACGAACGGACTGCTCAGGCAGTACTTCCCCAAGGGGACCGACCTGGCCGTGCACGGCCAGGTCGAGCTCGACAAGGTCGCGGCCAAGCTCAACCGCAGGCCCCGGGAGACGCTCGGGTTTCACACCCCGGCCGAGAAACTGAGAGAGTTGGTGTTGCGTTGATCGCCTGAGGTCGCCAACACATAACCGACCCAGTTCGGCAGATCCGGCCGGAGTTGATCTTCTGCCCTAGGGTTGATGCCAATGGAGATCCTGCTCGCCATCATCGCCGCGCTGATGTTCTCGCTTGGCACCGTCCTCCAGCAGAAGGTCGCGGCCGAGGTTCCGGACGAGGACACGATGAAGGCCGGACTGCTGCTTCAGCTCGCCCGCCGCCCGGTCTGGCTGCTCGGCATCGTGGTCGACGGGCTCGGCTTCCTCTGCCAGGCGGCCGCCCTCCACTTCGGCAAGCTGGTCGTGGTCCAGCCGCTGCTCGCCATTTCCGTCGTCTTCGCCCTGCCCCTCGGGCGCTGGATCACGAACCGCCGGATCACGAAGAACGACGTGATCGGCGCCGGGGCCGTCACCGGCGGCCTGATCCTCTTCCTCGTCCTGGCCGATCCCCAGGGAGGGGTCAAGGATGCCTCGACCGCGGGCTGGATCATCTCCGGCGCGATCGCCGGCGCGATCTGTCTCGCGCTGATCACCGCCTCCCGCGGACGGCCACCTTCGCCCAAGGCGGCGCTGCTCGGCATGTCGGCAGGCATCCTTTTCGGCTTCAGTGCCGGCCTCACCCTGACCGTCGTCGACGACCTCGACAATGGCTTCACCCAGATCGTGACCGACTGGCACCTCTACGCGTTGATCGCGGTCGGCTGGATCAGCATGACCCTCAGCCAGGCCTCGCTCCAGACCGGTGCCCTGGCCCCCGCGATCTCGACCCAGATGTCGCTCGACCCGATCGCCAGCGTCGTCCTCGGCATCGTGATCTTCAAGGAGCGGATCGACGACACGCCGCTCGAGGGCGCGATTGCGGCGATCGGCCTGGCGGTGATGATCTTCGGCCTGGTCATCCTCGCCCGCTCCCAGGCGCTGGGCGAATCAGCAGCGAAGCCCGCAACCGAAGCGGCCTGATCAGGCCTCGGCTGCCGCCTGCTTTTCCTCTTCCTCGCGCATCAGCCGGGCCATGATCGCATCGCTGCGCTTGCGCCCGTACGCGAAGAAGATGACCAGCCCGATCAGCAGCCACACAAAGAGGCGGATCCAGGTGTCGACCGGCAGCGTGACCATCAGCGATAACGCGCAGACGATCGCCAGCGGGGCGACGACCTTGACCGCCGGAACCCGGAAGGGGCGCGGCGTGTCGGGGTGCGTGCGGCGCAGGACCAGCACGCCGACCGCGACCAGGACGAAGGAGAAGAGCGTGCCGATCGAGACCAGCTCGCCGAGGATGTCGATCGGCAAGAGTGCCGCGATGATCGCTCCGGCCACGCCGCAGACGATCGTGGTGAAGACCGGCGTCCGGAAGCGCGGGCTGACCCTGCCGAAGCGCTCCGGAAGCAGCCCGTCCGAAGACATCCTCATCAGGATGCGGGTCTGGCCGTAGAAGGTGACCAGTACGGTCGCGAACAGACCGACCACCGCGGCCACGTTCATCAGGTCCTCGAGCCAGTCGATCTGGGCGGGCGCGTCCCGCAGCGCGGTTGAAAGCGGGTCGGCCACATTCAGGGTCGAATAAGGGACGAGACCGGTGATCACCAGTCCGACCGCGACGTAAAGGATGGTCGAGATGATCACCGTGCCCAGCAGCCCGATCGGAACCGTGCGCTGCGGGTTGCGTGACTCGCCGGCCGCCGTCGAGACGGCATCGAAGCCGACGTAGGCGAAGAAGACGACGCCGGCGGCGCGAATGACGCCGCTGTCGCCGAAGTGGCCGAACGAACCGGTGTTCTCGGGAACGAACGGGGACCAGAGAGAAGTGTCGACGTTGAACGCGCCGACCGCAATGAAGACGAGCAGGGCGCCGACCTTGAGCGCGACCATCACGTTGTTCGCGCGCACCGTCTCCTTGGTCCCGAGCGCCAGCAGCAGAGTCGTGAATCCGACCACGAAGAGCGCCGGCAGGTTGATGATCCCGCCGCCGCCGCCGAAGGGCGGATTCGACAGGTCATGGGGGATGTCGACGCCGATACTCGCCATCAGCCCGACGAAATACCCTGCCCATCCGACCGCCACGGTCGAGGCCGCGAACAGGTACTCGAGCAGCAGGTCCCAGCCGATGAACCAGGCCATGAACACGCCGAAGGCCGCGAAGACATACGAGTAGGTGCTGCCGGCGATCGGGATCATCGCCGCCATCTCGGCGTAACAGAGGGCGGTCAGCCCGGCCGCGATGCCGGCGAGGACGAAGGAGATGATCACCGCCGGGCCGGCGTACTCGGCGGCAGCGGTACCGGTGGTCACGAAGATGCCCGCACCGACGACGCTGGCGATGCCGAGAGCGGTCAGGGCACCGGGCCCGAAGGCCTCGGAATCAAGGCGTTCCCGGTCCTTGTCCGCCTGGGCCAGAACGTTGCTCAACCGGTCAGGTTTTGTTTCCTTGCGAGGAGCGGGTTCAGGCATCCTGGCGGTAGAGTAACCGCATCTCGACCATGGGTGACGAAGACGGGGAGACCGACAAGCCGGAGGGGCGCGACTTCGTCGCCGAAGAACGGACACTGCGCCTGGCGAAGCTCGATTCACTCCGTGAACGCGGAGTAACTCCATACCCGGTCAACTTCAAGCGCGACCACACGGTCGCCGAGGTCCTCACCCAGTACCCCGACCTCGGAGCGGACGCCGACACCGGCGCCGACGTAAAGATCGCCGGCCGCCTGATGACCATCAGGAACCACGGTGGCGTCGTCTTCGCCGACCTCCATGACCAGACCGGCACGCTCCAGGTCGCCTTCGAGAAGGACCGGATGGACCAGCAGTCCTTCGAAGACGCCGAATCGCTCGACCGAGGCGACTGGGTCGGGGTCGGTGGCAAGGCGATCACCACGCACACCGGCACCCTGACGGTCACCGCGACCAGCCTCGAACTGCTTTCAAAGGCCCTCCGGGCGCTGCCGGACAAGCACAAAGGGTTGACTGATGTCGACACCAGGCTGCGCCAGCGCTACCTCGACCTGATCGCCAACCCCGAGGTCCGGCCGGTCTTCGACATCCGCTCGAAGGTGATCACCTCGGTCCGCCAGACCCTGGTCGACAACGGCTTCACCGAGGTCGAGACGCCGGTCCTCGCGTCGGCGGCGGGCGGTGCCGCGGCCCGGCCCTTCATCACCCACCACAACGCCCTCGACATCGAGATGTATCTGCGGATCGCCCTCGAGCTGCCGCTCAAGCGCCTCGTGGTCGGTGGCTTCGAGCGGGTCTTCGAGATCGGCCGCGTCTTTCGCAACGAAGGCCTCGACACCCGCCACAACCCGGAATTCACCCTGCTCGAGGCGTACCAGGCGCTCGGTGACTACCACGACATGATGGACCTGGTCGAGCAGATCTGCTCGAAGGCGTCACTCGACGCGATCGGCACCACGCTGGTCCACGTCGACGGCCAGGAAGTCAACCTCAAGGCCCCCTGGAAACGCATCACCATGGCCGACCTGATTAAGGTTTGCACCGGCGAGACGATGCACCCGACGATGCCGCTCGAAGAGGCCCGGGCGATCTGCGACCGGCTCGAAATCCATTACGAAGACAGCTGGGGCTCCGGCCGGCTGATGTCCGAGGTCTACGACGAGACCGGCGAAGCGACCCTGATCCAGCCGACCATCGTCTGCGACTACCCCCGCGAGGTCTCACCGCTGGCCAAGACCCACCGCGACGACCCATCCCTGACCGAGCGCTTCGAAGTGGTCGTCGCCGGCCGCGAGCTGGCCAACGCCTATTCCGAGCTGAACGATCCGGTCGACCAGCGGTCCCGGTTCGAGGACGAAGCCAAAGCCGGAGCCGCCGGCGACGAAGAAGCGGAAAGCGTCGACGAGGACTACATCCGTGCCCTCGAATACGGGCTGCCGCCGACCGGTGGCCTCGGCATCGGCCTCGACCGCCTGATCATGCTGATCGCCGAGGCCTCGGCGATCCGCGACGTCATCCTCTTCCCGGCGATGCGCCCCGAAGACGGCCAGGCCGGTCCCGGCCACGCGGCCGTCCAGGACCTGCCGACCGCAGGTGAGATGTCGAACCGGTCCACTCCCGGGCCGCCCGATCCCGAACCTGAACCGTCCCCCGTTGCGGCCGCGTTGACTGATGCCCCGGACACCGCGCCTTCCCCCGCTCCCGCCGCACCTCTGCCCGCCCCTGCCCCGATCGTTCCCGCCGCTTCCGCCGGCAATCCCAAAGTCCAGAAGTTCCTCGGCTGGATGACCGCAATCGCCGGTATCGCCTACCTGCTGGCCGTGCTGCCCGGAGTCCACAGCAACCTCGGCATCGGCTCCCTGGTCAGCGACGTGACGGATCGCGCCTCGGGCCATGTGGTCTCGGCCGTGGTCGGCCTGGTCCTGCTCGTGATCGCTGGCGGCATCATGAAAGGCAAGCGCCGTGCCTGGACCGTCGCCGTCCTGCTCTTCGCGATCGCCGCCGTGGTGCACATGCTCAAGGGACCGGACCCACTGGTCGCCTTCTATTCCGGCTTCATGGTGATCGCACTGATCTGGACGCGTGACTCGTTCGGCGCGAGGCCCGATCCCGGCACGCTGCTCGACGCCTTGCGTTTTGTTCCGATCTACCTCGGAGCCGTGTTCATCTTCGGCTTCGCCTCCCTGCTCTTCAACCAGGACCACGTGCGTGAAAGCCTGACCGTAGGCGGCATGTTCGAGACCACGGCCTGGGGTCTGGCCGGCTTCGACGGGCCGTACCACTACACCGGCAAGTTCTTCTCCGACTTCTTTCCGGCCGCACTCTTCGCCCTCGGCATCGCCGGCCTCGCACTGCTCGCCATCCTGATCTTCCGCGCCGTCGCCCTGCGCTCCGGGCCCAGCGCCGGCGACCGCGAGCGAGCCGAGGAACTGGTCCACAAGTACGGCTCGGGCACCCTCGACTACTTCGCGCTGCGCACCGACAAGAGCTACTTCTTCAACCTGCGCGGCGACGCGATGATCGCCTTCACCTACATCAGCGGCTACGCGCTGGTCGCCGGCGATCCGATCGGCGCGCCCGGCTCCAAGGACCGGGTGCTCGACCAGTTCCTGGCCTACTGCAGGGAGCGCAACTGGAAGGTCGCTTTCCTCGCGGTCCGCGAGGCCGACCTCGGCTTCTATGAGAAGCGCGGGCTCAAGGGCGTCTACATGGGCGACGAAGCGATCATTCCCTGCGACCGGTTCAGCCTCCAGGGCAGCGGCATGAAGAACCTGCGTTCGACCGTAAGAAGAGTGGATAAGGTTCTCAGCTTCCGGATGATGCGCGAGTCGGAGGCCGCCCCGAACCTCTGCGAACAGCTCAACGAGATCCGCGAGCGCTGGCGCGGTGACTCCGACGAGCGTGGCTTCACCATGGATCTCGGGACCGAAGTCGAGGGGGTGAACGCCGACTTCCTGCTTTCGATCGCCTTTGACGAAGACGAGCAGCCGCAGGGATTCCTGCGGCTGGTCCCCGTCTTCGGTGATGACCCCGGCTGGTCTCTCGACCTGATGCAGCGCAATCCCGACGCGCCGAACGGCATCACCGAGTTCCTGATCGCCAACTCTGCAACCACGCTCGGACAGCAGGGTTTTCGAAGGTTGTCGATGAACTTCGCCGCGTGGGGCCGCCTGTTTGACGACGAGACGAGCCTCAACCTCGGACAGAAGGCCCTCAAGCGTGTCGCCGAGGTGCTCAACCCGTTCTTCCAGATCAAGTCACTGCGCGACTTCAACGCCAAGTTCGATCCCGACTGGTGGCCGCGGTCGATCGTCGTCGAAGACGTCGAGTCAGCCCCCAAGGTGGGCCTGCTCTACGCAACCACGGAAGGCTTCCTCAAAATCCCGATAATCGGGAAAAAGCTCGTACCACCCTTAAGGGCTCAGTCCAAGGACTAAGGGCCTACCCAGGTTGCTGCGAGCCAGGTCCCGCCCGGCTGGCCGGCATTGACCTGGGTGTTCAGGCTGGAGCCGGACTTCTGGTAGGCGATCAGCGAGATCGTGTCGTTCGGGCCGAGCCGGGCCACTCCCTGAAGGGCCGGGAATGTCCCGGGAACCGGAGCGCCCGTCCCCCACCGCCGGCTTCGACTTTTCGGGAGTCACCGGGTTCGATTTCTTCGCCACGAGGCTGCTCGCTACTGGTGCTTCGGACGCATCCTTTTCCGGCGACGGCGGTACAGACCCTCAATTTCGCGGGTATCTCGTCTGACGCGGCCTACGACCTGGCCCTCGACGCCCAGGGCCGCACGGTCATGAGTGGTTACTCGACCCAGGCGGGCCCATCCAGTTTCGCGGTCGCGAGGCTGAAGGCCGACGGCGAGCCGGACCTGACCCTCAGCGGAACGGGCCACGGCATTCCGGACGTCGGCGGCACGTTCTCGATCGGGAGTTCGGTGGCAATCGATGCCGAGGGCCGGATCCTGATCGCCGGAGGCCTTGCTGACGGTGCCGTGACCAACTTCCTGGTGATCAGGCTGAGACCGGAAGGCTCGTTCGACCCGTCGTTCCACGGCAATGGCCGCGTGATCGTGGACTTCGCCACGGCACCGGAGGAATCCGCGGCCGAGGTCCTGATCGACGCGCAGAAGCGAATAGTTCTGGCGGGATATGTACGCCAGGCCCTCAACACGCCGTACGACACCGCGATCGCCAGGCTGACGCCGGACGGCGCTCTCGACCAGACGTTCAGCGGCGACGGTCGGGTGACTACTGGCACCCCCGAGTCGGACTACACCCGTAGCGCCACGCTGGATCCGGCCGGCAGGATCATTACCTCTGGAAGTCTGGTGAACGCGGAGACCTTTGCCGGTGATGCCCTGATGATGCGATTTGGGACAAATGGGGCATTCGACCAGAGTTTCGGAGAAAACGGGTTCCTGTTCGATGACTTCTTTGCGCCTGAGGCCGACGGCTGGGGAATTGCGGTTGATGGTCAGGGCAGGTACGTGATGGCGGGCCGGTCCGTAGGCGGCGCCGAAGATCGAACCAGCCTCGCGAGGTACACGGTCGACTACCCGAAGCCACCCGACCCCGACCCGAACCCCGCCGGGATCAAGTGCGCCGGGGTGGCCGCCACGATCAGCGGCACCCCGGGCAAGGACACGCTGAAGGGCACGAAGAAGCTGGACGTGATCACCGGGCTCGGTGGCAACGACGTGATCAAGGGTCTCAGCGGCAACGACCTCGTCTGCGGCGGCAACGGCAACGACAACCTGGTCGGCGGACCCGGCAACGACAACCTGGTCGGCGGACCCGGCAACGACAACCTGGTCGGCGGACCCGGCAACGACACCCTGCACGGCGACGGTGGCAAAGACACACTGACCGGAGGCCCCGGCAAGGACAGGCTGATTGGTGGCAAAGGCAAGGACATCTGCAAAGGCGGGCCCGGCAAGAACCGGCTGAAAACCTGCGAGCCGGCCCGGCGCCGGCGCTGATCTTGACCGGGTCGGTCGCCCGTTAGCATCGAACCGATCTGAAGCTAACGACTGATCGGAGACCCATGGCTGGAGAAGTGATCTACACCGCCGAAGCACACGTGGTCGGAGGTCGGACCGAAGGCCACGGCAAGACTTCCGACGGCGTCCTCGAAGTCGACTTGCGCCTGCCGGGTACCGATGAAGTCGGGACCAACCCGGAACAACTTTTCGCGGTCGGATGGGCGGCCTGTTTCGAGGGCGCCCTCGGCGCCGTCGCAAGGCGTGAAAAGGTCGATCTCGGCGATGTCGCCTTCGATTCGAAGGTCGACCTCAAGACGAACGACGACCGCGGATTCGAAATCGGCGGCGCACTCGACGTCACGCTCAGTGGGGTCAAAGACGCTGCCCTGGCCAAGAAGCTCGTCGCCGCGGCCCATCTGGTCTGCCCGTACTCGAACGCGACCCGCGGAAACATCGACGTCGCCCTGTTCCGAGAGGTTCACGTACTTTGCAACCAGTAAGTGACCGATCGGCAGGGCGATTACGGCCACCGCGACTGCCACCAGGGCCGCGATCGTCGCCGAACCGTCTGAGGTAGTTGATGAGATCGTGATCACGGTCGTGATCGCACCCGGGCCGGCCACGAAGGGGATGGCGTAAGGCACGATCACCCCACCTTCGAAGCTCTCCGGCTGCTCCCTGGACTCCTTGCCGCCCTGAGCCCGGCTCGGCTCGCCACCGAAGAGCATCTCGAAACCCATCAGGGAGACGACCAGGCCACCGGCCACCCCGAAGGCGCCGAGGTTGATCCCCATCGCCTCGAGCAGCTCCTTGCCGATCAGTGCCGAACCAAAGAGCACCACCGCAACGGCGATGGTGATTTTGCGGACGTACTCCACCCGGCGCTCGGGTTCCGCGGCCGTGAGCTGCCGGAAAAAGATGCCGCGCGTCAGCGGATCGGTGATGACCACCACGGCGACGATCGACTGAATGTAGAAGTTGGCGTTTACTTCCATCTCCCTCTGCGTCGAGCCTATCCGAAGGCCGCGGCACCACGATGGATAAGGTGGCGATCAATGGCTGACTACATCTTCACCATGTACCAGGTCTCGAGGACCCACCCGCCGAACAAAGAGGTCCTCACCGACATCTCCCTGAACTTCATGCCGGGCGCCAAGATCGGCATCCTCGGCAGCAACGGCTCGGGCAAGTCCTCCCTGCTCCGGATCATGGCCGGAGTCGACAGCGGGTTCCGCGGCGAGGCCCAGCTGCGGGACGGTGCTTCGGTCGGCATGCTCGAGCAGGAGCCGCAGCTGGACGAGACCAAGGACGTGCGCGGCAACGTCGAGGACGGCGTGCGTGAGACCAAGGACCTGATCGACCGCTTCAACGAGCTGGCCGCGAACTACTCGGACGAGACCGCCGACGAGTTCGGGCGCCTGCAGGCGAAGATCGACGCGGCCGACGCCTGGAACCTCGACACGATGCTCGACACGGCGATGGACGCACTGCGGCTGCCGCCCTCCGACGCCGACGTGAGCAAGCTCTCCGGTGGCGAACGGCGCCGTGTGGCCCTCTGCCGCCTGCTGCTCAGCGCCCCCGACCTGCTGCTGCTCGACGAGCCGACCAACCACCTCGACGCCGAATCGGTCGCCTGGCTCGAGCAGCACCTCGAGGAGTACAAGGGCACCGTTGTCGCCGTCACCCACGATCGTTACTTCCTCGACAACGTCGCCGGCTGGATCCTCGAGCTCGACCGTGGACGCGGCATTCCGTTCGAAGGCAACTACTCCTCCTGGCTCGAGCAGAAGCAGGAGCGCCTTTCACAGGAAGAGAGCAAGGAGAGCGCCAGGGCCAAGACGATCGCGGCCGAGCTCGAATGGGTCCGGGAGAACCCGAAGGGCCGCCGGAAGAAGTCGAAAGCCCGCCTCGCCCGCTACGAAGAGCTGCTGGCCGAGGACAAGAACGTCAAGATCGATTCGGTTCAGATCCACATCCCGGCCGGCCCGCGCCTCGGCAACGTCGTGATCGACGCCGAAGACCTGAAGAAGGCCTTCGGCGACAAACTCCTGATCGAGGATCTCTCCTTCAAGCTGCCACCGGCCGGGATCGTCGGAATCATCGGCCCCAACGGCGCCGGCAAAACCACCCTGTTCCGCATGGTGGTGGGTGAAGAAAAGCCCGATTCGGGCAGCATCCGCCTCGGCGACACGGTCCAGCTTGCCTACGTCGACCAGTCACGTGATGACCTCGACCCCGAGAAGAATGTCTGGGAGGTCATTTCCGACGGCGATGACCACATCGACGTCGGCGGCCACAAACTGAACTCGCGCGCCTACGTGAGCAGCTTCAACTTCAAGGGTTCCGACCAGCAGCGCAAGGTCGGGGTGCTCTCCGGCGGCGAGCGCAACCGGGTCCACCTGGCCAAGCTGCTGCGCTCCGGCGGCAACCTGCTGCTGCTCGACGAGCCCACCAACGACCTCGACGTCGACACCCTGCGGGCGCTCGAAGAAGCGCTGCTCAACTTCGCCGGATGCGCCGTGGTGATCTCGCATGACCGCTGGTTCCTCGATCGTGTGGCCACTCACATCCTGGCCTTCGAGGGCGACTCCCAGGTGGTCTGGTTCGAGGGCAATCTCGAGGCTTACGAGGAAAACCGGCATGCCCGGCTCGGCCCCGAGGCCGACCGCCCCCACCGCATCACGTACAAGAAGCTCGTCCGGGACTGATCCCCACCGCTCAAGCCGAATCCGATCGGTTTTCACAGGACCGCTACTTGGGCTGGGCCGAGGGGTTGGTATTTTTGAAGCGTCCGCCCGCCAGCCCACGTTAGTTCACAGGAGGAGATTCTTGAATCACGTAAGCAGAAGGCTCTTGAGCCGTGCCTTGATCGTCGTTGCATCAATCGGCATGTTCGGAGCCTTTGCGGCCCCGGCCCCCGCGGCCAAGACCAAGCCGTCCAAGCCGAAGACCGTCAGGCCCGTCGCCGTCTACCCGATCCCCGGGACTCCGGTCGCCGGCCCCAAGACCACGATCTCTTTCCGTGGCCTGAACCCGGACAAGCTCGGCAAGATCAAGGTCGTCGGAGCCAAGTCCGGCCGCCATTTCGGCAGCCGCCTGGTTCATTCGGACGGCAGGGGCGTCAGCTTCGTCCCGAAGAGGCCGTTCGTCAAGGGTGAGCACGTGCGCGTGAAGACCGACCTCAGGATCTACAACGCCAGGAAGGGCGACTACAAGTTCAAGATCGGCCAGTACTACGGCAACGACGACGAAGTGGCCGGTCCCGGCACCCCTCCCACGACCGACGGACTTCATTCCCGGCCGGACCTCAAGCCGCCGCCCATGGTGGTCGAAGGCAACCCCGCCCAGGCAGCTCCGGGCAAATTCTTCCTTTCACCGAAGGAGGACGGCCTGATGATCGTCGACAACTACGGCCGGACCTCCTGGTTCCAGCCGACCGGTTTTGGTGGCAACGGACAATCGGTGATGAACTTCCAGACCCAGACCTACCGCGACAAGCCCGTCCTGACTTACTGGCGAGGCGCTTCCAGCGCCAGAGGCTTCTCCCAGGTCGGCGCTTACGAGATCCTCAACGAGAAGTACAACACGATCAAGAAGATGACTCCGGGCAACGGCTTCTCGCCCGACATCCACGAGTTCGCCCTGACCGACCGGAACACCGCCCTGACCCTCTCTTACGAGGGCGTCAGGTGGGACACCAGCAAGGTCGGAGGAACGACCGACAAGGTTCTGGACAACGTCATCCAGGAAGTCGACATCAAGACCGGCGCCGTGATGTTCGAATGGCACAGCCTCGGCAACGTTCCGCTCAATTCCAGCGCCGGCGAGCCGCCGACCGACGGAACCGCGTACGACTATTTCCACGCCAACTCGATCAAGGTCGACGGCAACAGCTACCTGATCTCCGGCCGGCGCTCGAGCTCGATCTTCCGGATCGACCGCGCTACCGCCAAGATCCGCTGGCAGCTGCGCGGTGACGGCGGCGAAGGCAGCTTCGCGATGGGTGAAGGCACCAGCTTCGCCTACCAGCACGATGCCCGGCGCCTGCCGAACGGCAACATCTCGCTGTTCGACAACGGCTCGGGCCGCAACGTGCCGACGATCAACGAGGAGTCGAGCGGTTTGATCCTCAAGCTGAGCGGCAAGAACGGCTCGCTCAAAGCCGACCTGGTCCAGCGTTACGAGCACCCCGGAACTCCGGTGGTCTCGTCCTCGCAGGGCGACATCGACGTCCAGAGCAACGGAAACGCGCTGGTCGGCTGGGGATCGGTCGCGAGGGCGACCGAGTTCAGCGAAGCCGGTGACGTGATCCTCGACATCACGTTCCCGGAGGCCGCGGTCAGTTCCTACCGTGCTCAGAAGGACAGGTGGACCGGCGTGCCGAAGGGTCGCCCGGCCATCGCCAGTGAAGCAACCGGCGGCGGCACCACTGTCTGGGCCAGTTGGAACGGCGCCACCCAGATCGCGGAGTGGAACGTCCTCTCCGGGCCCAACGAGAACAGCCTGGACAAGATCGCCAGCAAGAACTGGGCTGACCTCGAAACCGAGATCGCCGCTCCCGCAGCCGGAGCGGTCATCGCGGTCGAGGCAGTGGACAAGAATGGAGATGCCCTCGGACAGTCGGCCGCGGTACCGGTCGGCACTCAGTCCGAGTAGTACGGGTCTCGTCCCGAACGGCCCTCAGGCAGCAGCGCTGTCTGGGGGACGGCTCGGCGACATCGTCTCCCAGACGATCACTGCGATCAGAATGGCCACCAGCAGTACCCCGACCAGAAGGGCGGACATGTGGGTGGCAGCGGCAATCAGGCCGACGGCGATGCAGCCCGCCGCGCCGGCGACGCGTTTCACCGGCAGGCCGCCAGTCATGCGCCAGCGAATCGGCACGAACGAGAGCAGGTAGAGCACCGGCCCCGCGATCACGGCGATCAGCAGCAGCCGGATCGGGATGGCGTCGGGATCGAGCTCGTCCGTGGCCCAGGTCGTGAACTGCCAGGCCCACCAGACGACCAGCACGACGATTCTCGCCGATCCGCGGCTCAGGCGGCTTGCCGCGGCGCCGGAAGAATACTCAGCGGTGCTTCAGGCCCCGAAGGCCGCACCGTTCGGCGGCACGTTCTTCTCGTATATGGAGCGGGGGTCGTCCTTGATCGTCTGCTCGGTGCTGGCGCTGGTGGTCACCGTGTCCCCCGTGGCCGGCGACGGCACCGCGAGCTTGACGATCGTCCACTCGCCTTCGGCACCTTGCCGGGGCAGCCAGCTGTGGGTGACCCGTTCGGGACTCTCGGCCGTGAGCCTGGCACAGCGCTCTTTCGCTTCCTGCTCGGTCATTGGCCAATCCTACTCCGACCCGGTGGCAGCCCAAACAGGACTGGCAGTGAAATAGCTCGCTCAGCGATCTATTTCACTGCCAGTCCACTCCGTTCAGGGGTTGATCACGTTGGCTGGGTCCGGCCGCATGTCCGGTGGGGCCTGGCTGTAATCGCCGAACTCGCCGTCGCGGGCCTCGACCACCGCGCCGACACCCTCGCTCTCGGCCTTTTCGATGAACTCGAGAGCTTCCGGCGTGTTTCGCATCAGGCCGTCGAGGATCGGTCCGAGGGTCTGGGTCGAGGCCAGCCCCTGGTTCTCGTAAGCCTGGTTCACGATCAACTTCATCGCCGCGAGCTGCGACGACGGGATCCGGCAGAGGTCGGCCGCCAGAGCCGCGACGGTCGCCTCCAGGTCGGCGAAAGGCACCGCCTCGTTGATCAGCTCGACGTCCGCCGCCTGCCGGCCGGTGAACGGGCGGCCGGTGAGCGCGTGCAGCTTCGCCTTGCTCATGCCGAGGCGATAGAGCCACATGCCGGAGAGGTACGAGCCCCACATCCGGCTGTACGGGGTGCCGATCACGGCGTCTTCGCTCGCCACGACCAGATCGGCGCAGAGCGCGAAATCACTGCCGCCGCCGATGCAGTAACCGTGGATCTGTGCGATCACCGGCTTCGAGCTGCGCCAGACGCTCATGAATTTCTGGGTCGGGGCCATCTGCGGATCGGTCGCCATCGCAAAGTCCTTGCCCGGATCCCATTTGCCGTCGGTCTCCATGGCCTCGCCCCAATGCCTGAACCCGCCACCGAAGTCGTAACCCGCGCAGAAAGCCCGCCCGATGCCGCGCACCACGATCACCTTGACCTCGCTGTCCCCAGTCGCCGCCGCGACCGCGGCCTGGACCTCGTCGGGCATCGGCGGCACGATCGTGTTCAGCCGCTCCGGCCGGTTGAGTGAAATCGTCGCGACCTGATCCTTGACCGAATAGAGGATGGTTTCGTAGTCCATGCGAAACACCGTAACGAACCTCTCTGGCAACGGTTTCCCGTGACATGGATGGGAAACCGCGGCCAGAGCTTCGTCACAACCTTCTGGCAACGGTTTCCCGTGACATGGATGGGAAACCGCGGCCAGAGAGCTTCGTCATAGCGTTTCGGCAACGGTTTCCCGTACCGGGTCTGTGAAACCGTTGCCAAAGTGCTTTTTTGGGTCAGCTGTCAGACTCGTGGCCATGAGCTTCAACGAGGAATCACGAGCGCCGATCGCCGTCTATGGGACCACCGGTTACACCGGCAAACTGATCGCTGCCGAGCTGGCGAAGACCGACCTCGATTTCGTCCTGGCCGGCCGCAACCAGGCGAAACTGGAAGCCGTGGCGGCCGACCTCGGAATCGACGTGCCGCTCCACGCGATCCCGAACACGGACAGCAAGGGCCTGCGGGACCTGTTCGGGGACTGCGGCGCAGTTATCGCCTGCGCCGGCCCGTTCTACCTTCACGGCGAGCCCGTCCTCGCCGCCGCAGCCGCTGCCGGCACCCACTATCTCGACACCACCGGTGAACAACCGTTCATCCAGCTTGGACTCGACAAGTACGGTCCGATCGCGGCGAAGAACGGCAGCGCCGTGGTTCCTGCGATGGGCTTCGATTACGTGCCGGGCGACATGATCGCCGCCCTCACCGCCCTCGGGATGGGCGACCTCGACACGGTCCGGCTCGCCTACGCCGTGAAGATGCAGCCGACCCGCGGCACAATGCTCTCCGCCCTGGACATGATGAAAGGCGCTGACCTCGAGTGGCGCGGCGGTGGCCTGCGACCGGCCGAGCAATCGATCAGCCGCGGCAAGTTCGACTTCGGCGGCCAGCTGGGTGTTCAGGCGATGGCGCGATACCCGGCCGGCGAGCACGTGACCGTGCCGCGCCACGTCGAGACGAAACGGGTCGAGACCATGCTGAGTGCCAGCTCAATGGTGCCCGGTCCGCTGGCGCGGGTCGCGCCTCTGATCATGCGCCCGGCCAGCCTCGCCATGCGCACCCCTTTCAAGGCCCTGGCGAGCAAAGTGGTCAACCGGCTGCCCGAAGGCGCCGAAGCCGAGGCCCGGGCGAATTCCGCCTGGACCATCGACTGTGAAGCCATCGCGGGGGACCGGGTTCGCCGCGGCACGATCAGCGGCAAGGACGTCTACGGCCTGACCGCGGCCCTTCTGGTCAAAGGCGCGACCCTCGCCGTCTCGGGTGGTCTGCGTGGCACCGGCGGGCTCGCCCCGGCCCAGGCCTTCGAAGCCGAGAGCTTCCTCGCGGACCTCGACGGGTTCGAAGTCGAATGGTCGGTGGAACCACTGCCCGAAGAGACCGGCCGCCTCACCCCGGGCTAACAGGTCGCCTACATCCAAGTCGCACAGCGAAACCGACATTTCATCCTGCTGAGCGAAGCGACTTGGATGCCGAATGGAGTCTCAGCCGAAGGTGAAGGCGTAACCCTCGATACCCGACTCGGGCGAGAGGGTCAGCGTGTGATCGCCGGCCTCCGGCAGGTCGATCAGCTCGTAGAGGCGTTCGCCGTCGACCGTCACCACCCCGCCCTTCACGTCCTTGCCGGCGACACCCGGATCAATCGGCTTGCCGTCGAGCTCGACCCCGACGGTTCGCGGAGTCCCGGGCGAGCCGAGCACGAGATAGACCTTCTTCGCGCCGAACTTGAGCTCGAGCTGACCGCCGTCGGATGTTGCGTAGTCGGGTGAGACGCGCCACTTGCCGCCATAGGAGAGCCCGTCCTGTTCCGGCTCCTTCAGCGCGCCGAAGTCGTGGACGCCGTCGAGGATGATTCCGTTCCGGAAGTTCTGGGCCCGGGCCGACCCGAGGTAGCTCTCGGGCGTGGTCAGACCGGACGAGGCGGTCTCCCCTTTCGCCCCCGACATTCCGGCGCCGGGATCGCGGCCGGCTTCGGCCAGGAGCTCCCGGATCACGTCCTCTTTTTCGTCGTAGTCGCCTTCGCCGAAATGGGCGAAACGGACCTTGCCCTCGGCGTCGATGAAGTACTCGGCGGGCCAGTACTGGTTGGCGTAGGCGTCCCAGGTGACGAAGTCATTGTCCTGGGCGACCGGATACTTCAAGCCGGCGCGGTCGATCGCGTCCTGCACGTTGCCGGCGTCCTTTTCGAAGGGGAACTCGGGCGTGTGGACGCCGACGATGGTCAGGCCCTTGTCGCGGTACCGCTCGTCCCATGCCTTGAGATACGGCTGGGTGCGGATACAGTTCACACAGCTGTAGGTCCAGAAGTCGACCAGGACCACCCGTCCCTTCAGCGAAGCGAGGGTGAGCGGATTGTCCCCGGGGGTGTTGAACCACCGCTGGTTGCCGGCGAACTCCGGAGCGGTGCCGAGCACCGGCAGGTCCGCCTTCGGTGGCGTCGACTCTTCCCGGGCCGCGGCCACACCGTTCGCCAGTTGCTGCGCCGCCTTGCTGTGGTTGACATCGCGGATGTCGACCAGGGCATCCCGGGCGGAATCGCTGTCCTCGAGGCTCTTCGTCGGGTTGACCAGGAAAGCGGGCAGATCATCGGCGATCCGGTTCTGGAACTTCAGGTCGTACTGCCCGAGCATCAACATCGCGACGACGATCATGATCGCGCCCATCCCCGCCTGCAGCTTCGGCACCCGTTTGCTGAGCGGCCCGATCAGGCGACGGCCACCGATCATCAGCAGGTAGAGGACCACGGCTGATCCGAGGCCGTAACTGAGCGCGACCGCAAGGCGCCCGGCGGTGAAGGGTTGCGAGGCCGAGACGGTGATGACCCCGGCAAGGATCGGCCCGGCGCACGGCGCATAGACGAGACCCAGACTGGCCCCGACCAGAACGCCGGACCAGAACCCGTCGCCGGTACCCGACTTCGGCTGGAACCGGCTGGTCAGCCGGCTGAGGTAACCCTCGAAGCGGGTCGACAGCGCCGGCACCAGGAGGGTCACGCCGAAAAGCAGCAGCACGACGATCGCCAGGTTGCGCAGCAGGTCGTCGGGCAGCCCGAGCGCATCGATCACGTAGACGAGCGCGACGATGGCGAAGGTGAACGAGACGGTCAGCCCAGCGACGATTCCGATCGGGCGGCGATGGCCACCGGTCGCTCCGGCCGACAGGGCCACCGGCAGCACGGGCAGTACGCAGGGCGACACGGCGGTGGCCGCGCCCGCGATGAATCCGAAAAGAATCAGCAGGGCCATAAGACCTCACCGTGGCAGAGGAAACTAATCATCTGATGAACCTACGGTCGCGGAGGCCGATCGGTTCAGCCCCGGTCCGGCCGGCAGACGCCTAGAGCGTGCTCTTGGCCGGATCGCCGACTGGCTCCGGGGTGCTGAAGACGATGCGCGGCGGTTCGACCAGCAGTTCCGATGCGATGTTCCCGACCTCGGCCATATACGGCATCCCGAAGTGGGCGTTCAGGTCCTCCTGCGACTTCCACCGTTCGACCAGCGCCAGCGTGTTCGGATCGTTCACGTCCCGGTGCAGCGCGTAGGCGAGACAGCCGGCCTCGCCATGGGTCTGTTCGATGACCGGCGAGAACCGCTCGATCACTTCTTCGACCTTGCCCTCTTTTGCGGTGAAAATGGCCAGTACGACGACTTCACTCATGAGTTCTCCTCGTTGAAGCTGAGCCAACGGTGGCTCAGCTTTTGGGTTTGACTCGAAAAGCGCCACGCATCAACGGATGGATGCGGCAGAAGAAGGTGTGCGTGCCGACCGGCAGGTTCGCCGGGGTTGACCACGTGGTCCGGCCCACGGTCGGCGGAGCGGCGTTGCCGTTCAGGTTGCCTAGCTGGCCGGAGTCGAACTGGAACTCACCGTCCGGCAGCGGGTAGGCGATGCCGGTCGACTTGTTACAGGGCACCTTGCAGGAGGTCAGCGAGTGCCAGATTTCCTGGTTCGCGTCAGCCGCGGTCAGCTGGAAGGTGAACGAATCGCCCTGCTCGACGACCGGAGGATTGCCGGCAGTGCCCGGCAGACGGAAGTTGCCGGCTTCGTAGCTGTAGCCGCCAATGTCAAAGGGTCCGCCCGACATCAGGCCGTCCGGCCGGGTCGTCGGATCCTGGCCGACGACCGGCAATTCTCCGCCGTGGTCGTCGTTCTCCGGGTAATGGCCGTGGTTGAGCACTCCGGGCGTGTCGACCTTCGTCTTGTAAGGATCGCGGCCGTTTTCTTCACCCGGTGCCCAGAAGACGACGTTGATGCCCATCGACTCGTACCACGAGCCGATCTCCGTCTCGTAGGTGGTCTGGATCTCCAGCGTGTCGCCCTGCTTGACCTGCACCCGCCAGTCGTCCTTGGTGCTGACCATCGCCATGTCCCAGGACACCGGACCGGCCGGCTCGAAGTAATGGGCGGTGGATTCGAACAGGCGGACCCGGTTGCCTTCGACCGTGGGGATCGTTGCGGTGCAATCGTCGTATGCCTTCTGCTCGGCGTCAGCCTTGGCTTCGACCTCGGTCTTGTCAGAGATCGCGTCCTGCCTGCGCTTGCTCACTTGACGAAGCTGCGCCAATTTGGCCGAATTGACCTTCTTCAGACGTTTGAGGCGCTTCGTCTTCCGGCGCTTCATCTTCTTGAACTTGCGCGGGGCCATCGACTTCCGGAGCTTCTTCATCTTGCCGGGCTTCATCGACTTCTTCAGCTTTTTGATTGCCTTCGTCTTGAGCAGCGCCTTGATCTTCGCCTGGTTCCCGGTGGTCTTCTCAATCACCGTGGTGAGGCTGGCGTACTCGGCGTCGCGATCGACCGGCTGGTCACAGGTGGAACCGGTGTAGCCGGCGCCGGGACGCTTCATGAAGAGTTCGGTCGAGAGTCCACCGGTGTGGACGTGGCCGGTCGTCCCGAGAAGCACGCCGTCCTGGCCGGCCTTCCACTCGTTCAGGTGAACCCCGGGCGGGTAGGCATCCGGATCGTCCTGCGGGTACGAGAATTCGCCATCGGCTCCGCCGGAATCACGCAACACATCGAAGACCGGGTAACCGCCGTTCTGGCCGTTTTCGACATCCATCCAGATCGGTTCGGCAGGCTTGATCGCGGCAGCCTCCGGAGCGGTGTCCGGGATGAATTCGATGGTGTAGGTGGCAGTGAGTTCCATCACGGCCGGCGTCAGGTTGTGGATCATCTCGTTGAGGTACCAGATGTCGCTCGCCCTGTAGCGGTAGCCGTAACCGTCGGGCAGGAGCATCTGCGTCTTCTCTTCACCGGTCGCGAAGAACGGCCCGCCGCTTGAAATGTTGATGAAAACACCATGGTGGAACATGACTTTGCTCGAGCTGGGGATCTGGCCGGCGTTCAGCTGGCCGTTTTTCGAGTAGATGAGGTTCGGCTTGAAGCTAGTGATCCAGCCATCCACCGTTGGCTTTTCGGAGTCGTTGGAAACCAGCTTGTTCCGGATCTTGTTCTGCCCCGACGTCACAGTCTTGAGGGGGATCTCGTAGGTGATCTGCTGGGTGACGCCGTCGGCGAGGGTCTTCTTCGAACCCACCTCTGCCTGCAAGGCATGCGCTGCGGGAGCGAGGAACAGCAGTAACGCAGCGATCGCCAGTGAACCGAGAAGTGAAATTCCCCTCATTTGAACCCTTCCTGAATCAGGACTTCGGCTTTACCCGGAAGGCACCGCGCATCAACGGATGGATGCGGCAGAAGAATGTATGCGTGCCGACCGGCAGGTTCGCCGGGGTTGACCAGGTCGTCCGGCCCACGGTCGGCGGGGCGGCGTTGCCGTTCAGGTTGCCCAGCTGGCCGGAGTCGAACTGGAACTCGCCATCGGCGATCGGGTAGGCGATGCCGGTCGACTTGTTACAGGGCGACTTGCAGGAGGTCAGCGAATGCCAGATTTCCTGGTTCGCGTCCCCGGCGGTCAGCTGGAAGGTGAACGACTGGCCCTGCTTGACGACCGGGGGCCGTCCGGCCTCGCCGGGGAGCCGGAAGTTGCCGGCTTCATAGCTGTAGCCGCCGATGTCGAAAGGACCTCCGGAGGCGAGGCCGTCCGGAAGCGTCGCCGGATCCGGACCGATCGTCGGCGTGGTGCCGCCGTGGTCGTTGTTCTCGGCGTAGTGCCCGTGATTGATGATTCCCTTTTCGTCGACCTTGGTCTTGTAGGGGTCGCGGCCGTTGGTTTCGTCCGACATCCAGATGACACCGATGCCCATCGACTCGTACCAGGAGGCCATCTTGGTTTCATAAGTGGTCTGGAGGTCCAGCGTGTCGCCCTTCCTGACCTGGACGCGCCAGTCATCGTGAGTGCTGAGCATGGCCACGTCCCAGGAAACAGGTCCGGCCGGCTCGAAGTAGTGGGCCGTCGACTCAAAGAGGTGGACGCGATTGCCTTCGACCGAAGGCTGGGTCGCACGGCAGGCGTTGTACTTCGTCTTGCCCCTCTTGACCTTCGCCTTGATCTTCTTCCATGCCTTGCGCTTCGCCTTCTTCTGCTTGCTCAGCCGCTTGAGCTTGCCGGCTTCGGCTTCAGACTTGATCGCCCGCTTCTGCTTCTTCCTGATGACCTTCAGCTGCTTCGCGAAGCGTTTCAGCTTCCGGACCGGGCCCTTCGACGGCGCCTTGCACTTCGGTCCCGCGTAGGTCGCGCCCTCGCGCTTGAGGTAGAGGTCGGTCGAGAGTCCACCGGTGTGGACGTGACCGGTGGTGCCGAGCAGCACGCCGTCGCTGTCGACCGTCCATTCGTTCTTCTGGACGCCCTTCGGGTAGGGGTTCTCGGCCTCCTCCGGGTAAGTGAACTCCTGGTCGCTGCCACCGTCTCCGCGATGGACGTCGAAGACCGGGTAGTTGCTGCCGTTCTGCACATCCATCCAGATCGGACGGGCCGGCTTGATCGATGCGGCCTCGGGTGCCGTGTCCGGTATGAACCTGATCGTGTAAGTGATGTACACCGTCATCGGCTCGGGCGTGAGGTTGTGGATCATGTGATTTAGGATCCAGCCCTCCGACTTCTTGTAGCGGTAGCCGTAGCCGTCGGGGAGAAGCATGTTCGTCTTCTCTTCTCCGGTGCCGAAGAATCGCTCGGGCGTGCTGGAAGTCGGATCGTCATGGGCAAGGTTGAGCCAGACCCCGTGGTGGAACATGACTTTGGCCGAGCTGGGGATGTTGCCGTCCTCGTCCACCAGGTTGGGCTTGATTCCGGTGATCCAGCCGTCGACAGCGGGACGCTCGGCGCCGGCGACCGGCCTGTAGGCGATGCGATTCTGGCCGGAGGTGACGTTGAGGGGACCGACCGAGTAAGTGGTCTCCTCGACCCCACCCGCCAGGTAGGTGGTCGGGCTCGGCGCGGCCTTCGCGGTTGCGACGAGGCCGAGAGTGACGCAGGCGATCAGGACCGCAGCCAGCGCTGCGGTGCGGCTTGCCCGGACTACGAAACCGGACCGAAAATTGTCCTCCACCCAATGAAACATGCACTCTCCCAGAGCTAAAACGGGCCTGGTTCTACCCCAAGCCAACTAACAAAAGGTACCGCATCACCCGGATCTACGAAAGGATCGGTCAGCGCAGGGTGCGCCTGGCCGTCGCCGACTTGCCGCCGGCGACCGTTCCCTTGACCAGGAAGAGGATTTTCTTGCCAATCTTTACGGTCTTCTGTCCCTTGTTGGTCAGCTTCACCGCGACCGTCCTGGTCTTACCCGCGGAAACCGAGATTCCGGACGCTGAGCCGAGCTTCTTCTTGCCCTTGCTGACCGTCAGTTTGATGCCGGACGAGTCGGTCACACCCTTGATTTTGATCTTGACCTTGCTGGAATTTCGCACGCTCTTCAGCTTCTGGGCCGGGAACGAAAGCCGGATCTCCGGCTTCGGACGCTCCAGCGGGGTACCGCCGGCCACGACGAGGTCACCCGACATCGACAGGCCGTGAATGGTGCAGAAGAAGGGATAAGTGCCGTCAGACAGATACTGGGCCCCTTCGACGGGAGAGCTCTGACCGGCTGGCACCGTGGCCGACCCGAACAGGACGTTGCCGTCGGGTCCGTTCACCGTCGAAGTCACGTTGTGGGGAGCGTCCGCGCCTTGCGGGTTGACGAACTTCGGGATTTCGCCCGCCACTTGGGTGAACGGCCCGTCGATGAATGTGCAGCAGGCGGCGTCGGCGACGATGTCGTCGGCAGCCTGAGCGGTGGCGGTGCCACCGAAGAACAGCGCGGCGATCGCGATTGACCCGATTATGTATTTCATGCTTTCCCTCCCCATATCTGCATCATGACGTATTTAACTTCGCGCGTCCCCGTTCAGCTTGCCGATCGCCACCGAATCCGGACCGTTACCGGTCGCGAATGTGGTCAGAGGCCCGAAGGCCCCGGTACCGGTACCGAGCAGGATGGAGACGTGGTCGCCGTCGAAACCGGTTACCGCAAGGTCCTGGAAGGTGTCGCCGTTCAGGTCGGCGATCGCGACCGATGTCGGTGCCAGCGCGGCCCCGAAGCTGGCCGCCGGGCCCAGCACTCCTCCACCGGTGCCGAGCCGCACGGTGACGGAGTTGCCGACCTGGTTCGCGGTGACCACGTCCGGAAAAGCGTCGCCATTCAGGTTGCCCGTCGCGACCGATGAGGGGCCGAGGCCGGTGCCGTAGTTGACCGCGGGAGCAAAAGCCGCTCCAGAGATCGCGGGCATGGCGGCGAATCCGGCCAGAATCGGAACGACTGCAATCAAAATGCGAATTGAAGAACTCACGCGTTTCGAAAAATGCAACCCGTACTCCACCCCACACACCCTATTCGTGCAAAAAATTCCCCGACGGATCCCCCCGTCACATGTGGCGCGATACTAACCGATCTGCTGAACGCCGTTTGGTAATTGACATAACTACGGATTTCGCCAGTCAAACCGGGACTGGACCGCCGTCTAAAAGCGTTTCTGCCGAATTGTGAGATGGTCTGCCCCATGGACCGGCCCGGCTCATCCTCGACCCCGCCCCCGGCCACCGATCCGGACGTGAGCGACTGGGAAGGGCACGTGATCGTCTGCGGCCTCCACGACGTCGCGTTGCGAACGGTCGAACAGCTCCACCTCGCCGGGATCTCGGTCGTGGTGATCGACGAAGAACCGGAGCCGCGCCTGGTCTCCGTGATCCGGTCCTGGCAGATCCCCTACATCGCCCGCAGCACGACGCTCGACGATCCATTCGACTCGGCCGGCCTGGCCGGGGCGGCCGCGATCGTCTGCGCCGAGAGTTCCGACCTGATCACCCTGGCCACCGCCCTTCAGGTCCGGACGCTCAGGCCCGACGTGCGCATCGTCGTCCACCTCGACAATCCCGCGGTCGGCAATGCGATCGAAGGCATCACCGGGGCCGGCAGCGTGCTCGACGTCGCCGGGCTCTTCGCGCCTTCGGTCGTCGACGTCTGTCTGGGGCGCACCGCCCATGACCTCGAACTCGGCGGCCAGAAGTTCGTCGCCTCCGACGTGCGCGCCCCGCGGGACGGCACTCTGCGGGAGATCTACGGCGACCTCGCCCCGATCGGCGTGCTCACCGGCCCCGAAGAGACCCTGATCCCCTGCCCCAGTCGAGACCAGGCCGTGAGCAAGGGCGACCTCGTCACCGTGCTCGGCACTCCCGCCGACCTGATCGGCGCCGGGCTCAAGCCCGACGACCGGGACCGGGACTACGGGCCGCCGCGCCGCAGCCTCTGGCACCGAGCGATCCTCGCCCTGCGCGAAGCCGGGGACTACATGGACGGGCCGATCCGGGCCACCCTCGTGGCCGGCCTGCTGATCGTGATCTTCTCGACCCTGGTCCTTCGTGCGTTCTATGACGTCGACGGGGCCGGCGGCCATATGAGCTGGATCGAGTCCGTCTACTTCACGGTCGAGACGTCGGCCACGGTGGGATTTGGCGATTTTTCTTTCGCCACTGCAGATCCCCCGCTCCAGATATTCGCGATCTGGCTGATCGTGGCCGGCACCGCGTTCGTCAGCCTGCTCTTCGCTTTCATCACCAACGCGCTGGTCAGCCGACGGATCGAAGCGTCGCTCGGGCGGGCGAAGGTGCGCGGGACCGAAGGCCACGTGATCCTGATCGGTCTCGGCTCGGTCGGCATGCGGGTGCTGGAGGGCCTGCGGGACCGCGGCGTCGAGGTGGTCGTCATCGAGCGGGATGAAGACAATCGCTATGCGAGCCAGGTCCGTCTGATGGGGGTTCGGGTGATTCTTGGCGATGCAACTCTGAAGCGGACCCTCGAAGCCGCCAACCTCGATACGGCATCGGCGGTCGCGGTCATGACCTCTGACGACATGACCAACATCGAGTCCGGACTTGCGGTGCGACAGGGCCTGGGCTCGAGATGGCAGCAGATCCCGGTCATCCTTCGCGTCTTCGACGGCACCCTCGGCTACCGGCTCGAAGACAACTTCGAATTCCGTCATGTCTGGTCGACCGCGGCGATCGCCGCCCCCTGGTTCGTCGGCGGCGCGATCGGCATGGGAGTGCTGGCCACCTTCTATGTCGGCAACGAACCATTCCAGGTCGCCAAGCTCACGGTCCGCGAGGGTGGCGGACTGGTCGGCGTGAAAATGATCGAGCTGGGCGCCAACGCCCGGGTGATCGCGATCAACCGCAGCGCCACCGATGACGACAGCGGGCTCGAGTACCCGCCGCGCCGCGACACACAGTTCGCAGCCGGAGACCGCGCTTACATCGCCGGGCCGTACGAGGAGCTGATGAAGATCGTCGGACTCGACCACTCGCCCGCCGGCTGAGTACGAATCAGGACTTGCCTGATCGGCTCAGCGGCCGTACTTCGTGCAGGTCCGTATCAAGCAGGCCCTTACTTTTTCCGTCCCGGACCGTTTTACATGTACTCACTCACCGTGTCCACCGGATGCGGGAGAACACAAGAGGGGACAATCATGAAGAAACTACTTTCCAGGAGCCGGCGAATCCTGCTCCTCGCAATATTTCCGATCGCCGTGACCGGCTTCACGCTCGGCTTCACGACCAGTTCGATCGCAGCTCCGCCCGAGTCGCTCGATCTCAAGGTCACCAAGGCGGTCAACGCAAGTACGGCCAAGGTCGGATCCCGGCTCACCTACACGATCGTCGCCAGCAATCTGGGGACCACAGGCGCGACCGGCGTGAGCATTTCCGACCAGTTGCCGAAGCAGGTCGACCTCGTCTCGGCGAAATCGACGTCCGGCACCTGTAAGCAGGCCGGCAACAAAGTGACCTGCACCATCGGGAACATCGCGGCGGGTTCGGTCACCGAAGACACCAGCGTCACCGTGACCGTCGTCGCCGTCGTGCGCGACTCCGGCACCGTCACCAACACCGCGACCATCGCGGGCGACCAGAAGGACCCGGTCAAGGCGAACGACAAGGCTTCGGCCAAGACCACGGTCGCTGTCCCGTCCAAGCCCGTCACCTGCGCGGGAGTCACCGCGACGGTCGTCGGGACCTCCGGCCGTGACCAGCTCGTCGGGACCTCCGGCCGTGATGTGGTCGCTGCGTTCGGCGGAGCCGACCGGATCGCGACGTTCTCCGGCCGCGACCTGGTTTGTGCCGGCCGCGGTAACGACTACGTGCTCTCGGGAGCCGATGGTGACCGTGTGCTCGGTGGCCCCGGGGCCGACCGCCTCGTCGGTCGGAGCGGAGCCGACCTGCTGAAAGGCAACGCCGGCAACGACGTGCTCAAGGGCAACCGTGGCAACGACCGCCTCCGCGGCGGATTCGGCTTTGACCTCTGCCGTGGTGGAGCGGGCGCCGACTTGCTCACGAATTGCGAGCGCTAGGGCTTCGGTCTTACCCCTGGCCGTTGAAACGAGCGGCCCCCGGGAGACCGGGGGCCGCTTCGTCTTTCAGCTCGGTCGGTGCTCATTCGATCAAGTCGGAGTGCGCCGCTTCTGGGTCACCGAGTCGAGCGTGACCGCGGCGAGCAGGACGGCACCGGTGATCATGTACTTGACCGACGACTCGAGCGCGAGCAGGTCCATGCCGTTCGAGATCGATCCGATCACGAGAGCACCGAGCAGGGCCGAGAAGATGAACCCGCGGCCACCGAACAGACTGGTCCCTGCAATCACCGGCCCGGCGATCGCGAGCAGAAGCAGGTCGCCCGCACCGGAGCTCTGGTTGACCGCGAGCAGCCGCGACGCCGCGAGGATTCCGCCGGCCGCGGCCAGGGTCGAGGCGAGAGTGAAGACGGCGATCTTGACACCGTCGACCCGGATGCCGGCTCGCCTCGACGCTTCGACGCTGCCGCCGACGGCGAAGATGTGACGGCCGAAGCGCATGCGCTCGGTGATGAAGGTGAAGATCGCCATCAGCACGAGCATGATCACGACCGCGAGCGGGACTCCGCGATCGTCGTTCATGACCCAGACCGCGGCCAGCACGGCGACTGCGGTCAGGCCGAGGCGTATGGCGACGCCGAGGATCGGCCCGGGATCGAGACCGGCCTTGGCCCGCTTCCGGCGTTTCAGGATGGCGGCCAGGACGAAGGCCCCGACGGTCACCAGGCCGAGGATCCAGCCGATCTCGTTCGAGAAGAAGGTGCTGGTCAATTCGGTGATCGTGCTGGCGGGCAGGTTGATCGTGCCCGTGTCGCCGAGCACATAAAGTAAGACGCCTTGCCAGCCGAGTAATCCGGCCAGGGTGACGACGAAGGACGGCACGTTGAACTTGGTGACCATGATGCCGTTGAAGAGTCCGATCGCGGCACCGACTCCGAGCCCGGCCAGGATCGCGAGTTCGGGCGAGACTCCGTGCTTCACATTCAGCACGGCCATCACGCCGGCGGCCAGGCCGCTGACCGCGCCGACCGAGAGGTCGATCTCGCCGAGCAGCAGCACCATCACCACGCCGATCGAAATCGTCGCCACGGCGGTGATCTGCAGCATCAGGTTCTCGAGGTTGATCGAGGTCAGGAAGCGGTCGTTGGCGATCTGGAAGATCGCCCAGATGACAACGAGGCCGATCAGGACCCGGAGCGAGCCGAGCTGGCCGGAGCTGACGCGCTGAACGAATGAACCTCTCCTGGATTCGTCGACCGCGTCGCGCTCGGCGACGGACGAGCCGACACCGCTGGAATCGGTCGGGCTCATAGCGGGGTCTCCTCGGTCTTGCGCTCTATGTCGGCGCCGGTGATCGCTGCCACCACCGCCTGATGGTCCGTCTCTCCGACTCCGAAATTTCTGGCCACTCGCCCGAGTCTCAGTACTGAAATCCGGTCGACCACCTGGAACAGGTTGCTGAGGTTGTGGCTGATCACGACCACGCCGAGACCGCGGTCCTTGAGCCGGGTGATCAGCTTGAGGATCTGCTCGGTCTGGACTACGCCGAGCGCCGCGGTCGGCTCATCGAGCAGGACCACCTTGGGATCGCCGAGCAGTGAGCGCGCGATCGCCACGGCCTGCCGCTGGCCACCCGAGAGCATGCCGACCTCGGTGCGCACGCTTCTGAGCGTCGTGACGCCGAGTGAATCGAGCAGTTCGTTGGCCTTTTGTTCCATCGCTATCTCGTCGAGCCGCGGCGGCGGGAAGCTCGTCACGAGTTCCTGGCCGAGGTAAAGGTTTTCAACCACGTCCAGGTTCTCGGCCAGAGCCAGGTCCTGGTAGACGGTGGCGATGCCGAGTCTGGTCGCGGCGGTCGGGCTGGTGAAAGTCACTCCCCGCCCCTCGAATTCAGCCGTACCGGAATCGGCCGGCTGGGCTCCGGAGATCGCCTTGATCAAGGTCGACTTGCCGGCCCCGTTATCTCCGACGAGGCCGACCACCTCGCCGGCCTCGACCGAGAAATCCACATCCTTCAGCGCCTGGACGGCGCCGAACGACTTGGTGAACCCCTTCAGCGAGAGGAGAGAGCTTCCCGAAGGCGGCGCGCCGGCGGCGCTGCCTTCGGGGGTTGCCGTTGCTGGGCTCATGCTCTCTCCTCGCGCTCCGGGGTTGTCCTACTTGACGCCTGCTGCTTCGCAGTCCTTCTTGTAAGCGGCAGTGCAGATCTCACTGGCGCTCCAGAAGCCGTCCTTGACGATCGTGTCCTGGACGTTGTCCTTGGTCACCGCGACCGGCTCGAGCAGGACCGACGGGATCTTGCCGCTGCCGTTGTCCTCTTCACCGTTCACGAGGCCCGAGGGCGGATCTTCGCCATTGGCCACGGCGATCGCGAGCTGTGCCGCTGCCTTGGCTTCGGGCTTGATCGCCTTGTAGACGGTCATGAACTGTTCGCCGGCGAGAATCCGCTGGATCGCGGAGAGCTCGGCGTCCTGACCGGTCACCGACATGGTGCCCGGGTCGATGCCCGCTGACTTCAGCGCGGCAATCGCACCGCCGGCGGTTCCGTCATTGGCGGCGTAGACACCGGTGAAGCCGTCGTCACCGAGTGCGGTGGCGGCCTGCTCCATCTCCTGCTGGGCCTTGTCCGGGCTCCAGTCGGGGGTGTCGTAATCCTTGGCGATCTTCACACCGGCATCAGCCAGGGCACTGTCCGATCCTTCCTTGAACAGCGTCGCGTTGTTGTCGGTCGGCGAACCGTTGATCTTCACGATCGGTCCGGTGGGCGAGCTTTCCTTCTTCAGGTTCTCGGCCATCTTCGTGCCCTGCAACTCACCGACTTTGGTGTTGTCGAACGACACGTAGTAATCGACCGGTGCGTCCAGCACCAGGCGGTCGTAACTGATCACCGGAATGTCGGACTGGTTGGCCCGGGTGACCATCGCCGCCGCGGAAGCCGAGTCGACCGGGTCGAGCACGATTACGTCCGCGCCTTCCGTGATCGCCGCTTCAACCTGCGACTGCTGCTTGGCCGTGTCCTGGTCCGCGTTGCTGTAGAGCACTTCGCAGTCCGGGCACTCGGCCTTGACGTTTTCCTCGAAGAGCGGTTTGTCCTGAGACTCGTATCGTGCTGTCTTGGTCTCCGGCAACAGCAGGGCGATCTTCTTGCCGCCGCTCGAACCACTGTCGCTGCTACTGCTGTCGTCCGACGATCCGCAGGCGGCGAGCCCGAGTGTCAGGGACAGCGCGAGCGCCGGTAGAAGCGCCCGTCTCATCCATGTGTGCGAGAACTTCGATCCAATTTGATTCATGTTCTCCTCCATGCAGTCTCCTGTTTCCCCATTCCGGATAATTCCCACTTCCACAAGCTTGTAATCACCTGGTCCGGAGGGATCTCTCCAACCCCTCTCCTAACCTAAGCGATTGACCACCCTCGATCAATTCGGTTATAAAGAGTCGGGTGGGTGAGAACGACGAATCAGCGGGCGAAAGCCCGGGCCCGGCCGGGAACGCCGCGCTGATCGCCGACCTGCTTCCGGATTCATGGCTCACCCGTTTTCCGGGGGCCGGACATGCTGTGATGGCCCAGGAAGCAGGCCGCCTCAGCCGCCTGATCAACCTCTTCTTCGACCGCACCTGACCCCTCGTTATCTAAGCGGCCCACCGGATCGGTTGCCCGGGCTCGAGGATCGTCGCGTCGATTTCGCGTTCGGCCGCGGCGGTGACGAAGGAGGGGCCCGGATCCTCCCCCTGCTCGTAGAGGCCTTCGACGTGGATGCCGTCGAAGTGGATCGGAACGGCGAGCGACGTACCCAGGATGGACGCGGCCACGGCCGCCCCTTCCGGCGTGAGCGACGCCGGGAAAGGGCTCGGCGGCTGGCGATGGGGGAAGTTGCAGATCGCGCCGTTGACCGGCAGGAATACCGCGTCGAACGGTTTGAATTTCGAGGCGATCGGCCACCAGGCGCCGTGGAAGACGGTGTCGCCCCCGTGGAAGATCCGCCGGCCGCCGGCTTCCACGACCCAGGACACCTGCGGATCGCCGAACCCGTCGGTGGCCGGAACGGGAGTCACGGCAAAAGGACCGGCCTTCTGCGTCTGCCAGTTCCCGACCACCCGCACCTCGGCCTCGAGCGAGGCCAGCCCCGCCTCGGCCATCACCGTGGCGGCGCGGTCGAGGTCGTCACCCGGAGCGGGTGCCGGACGCAGGACCAGGCCATCGGGCTTCAGCGCCGAGCCGATCGCCCGGGCGTCGGTGTGGTCGGCGTGGAGGTGAGTCACCAGGGCGAGGTCGATCGGGCCACTCGGAGGAGGAAGCGGCCCGGTGACCTCATCGATGAACGGCGCCATCGCGTCGCGGGTCTCGAAGAGATCGATCACCAGTGAGTGACCGTCGCATTCCAGCTGGATTCCGGCCCAGCCCAGTCTCGTGATTTGAAGCTCGTCGTTCATGCCGGGATTAATAGCATACGATCGTTCGCTTATGACCGATCGTTCGCTATTATCCCTCTCATGAGCCCTCGCGTTTCCGCCTCCGCCGCCGCTGTCACCCGCGAGGGAATCGTCCGGGCGTCGGTGGCCCAGGCCTCTCGCGAAGGCCTCGAAGCAGTCACCATCGGGCGGCTCGCAGAGCGGCTCGACATGAGCAAGGCCGGTGTCATCGGCCCGTTCGGAACCAAGGAGGAACTCCAGCTAGCGACCTTTCAGTCGGCGGTCGGCCTCTTCCGGCGCGACGTCTGGGAACCGGCCGCAGAAGTTGACCCCGGCCTGCCGCGGCTCGAAGCGATCTGCGACGCCTGGCTCGCCCACCTGACCGGCGACACCTTTCCCGGGGGATGCTTCCTGACCCAGGCCGCCGCCGAATTCGACGGGCGCCCGGGCCGGGTCCGCACCGCGGTCGAAGACAGTTCACGCCTTTGGGAGAAGGTCCTTGCACGGGAGGCGGCGATCGCGATCGACCAGGGTGATCTTCCGAAAGAAACCGATCCGGCCCAGGTGGCCTTTGAACTCGACGCGATCGCGCAGGGCGTCAACCAGGCGCTGCAGCTGCGCAGTGAGGCGGATGCGGCCGAACGCGGCCGCCGTGCGATGCGCCGGGTGCTCGGCCTCGGCTGACCGTGAGGGTCAGGCTCCGAACCAGCGGGCCCGGCGGCTGGACCCGAACTCCAGCTTCTCCTCGGCCAGGGCGGCCGACGGCTCGTTGAAGATTCCGGTCTTTTCCGGTCCGGAAAGGAAGTCGATGTCGACGCGGCCGACCTTCCCCCCGCCGAACTCGATGTAACAGGAGCCCTGCCCGGCATACGGACCGGGCGCCTCGCCTCCGCCGAGCTCGGCGATCAGGTTCCGGGCAACGATGCGCGCCGCGCCTTCTGCGAACACGCCGGCCTTCGGCACCCCCGCGGTCGTGACGTCGCCGACCGCGTAAACACCATCGACCCGGGTCTTCAAAGTGGCGGAATCCACCGGGATGTACCCGTCCATTGCCAGGCCGCTCGTAAGGACCACTTCCGGGGCCTGGTGTTTCGGGACGCCGAGAAAAAGGTCGAATGGCAGCTCGGCGCCATCGTCGAGGACCGCCACGCTGCGCGCCGGATCGAGCGAGCTGACCCGCCGGCCGGTGATCAGGTTGATGTCCCGTTCGGCGAACTCGCCGGCCAGCGCGGCGGAAGTCCCGGGCGAAGGTGGCACCGGCGTCGGCAGGGGGATGACGAAAGAGATCTGGCAGGCATCACGGACACCGCGGGCCACGAGCTCGTCGTGTAGAAGCAGCGCGCACTCGCTCGGTGCCGGCGGGCACTTGAAAGGCGCGCCGCAGACCCCGATGATCGCGTGGCCCTCCGAGAATCCGGGGATGACCTCGGCCAGCCGCTCGGCCCCGGCCACCGAATAAAACTCGTTGCCGGCCTCGGCCAGGCCGGGGGTCGCGTCCATGTCGTAGTCGGCCCCGAGGGCGATGACCAGCACGTCGGCTTCGTGGACACCCGCGTCGGTGGTCACCCGACGGTTTTCCGGATCAATCGCGGTGACCGTCTCCTGAAGAACCCTGACCCCGGGCTTGACGACGTCGCGGTACGGCAGTCGCACCTGATCGGCGGTGGCCTGGCCGAACATGACGTCCAGCTTCGAGAAGCCGAAGACGAAAGAATCGTTCTGATCGATCAGCGTCACTTCGATGCCGTCACCCAACACCTCCGACAGCATCGTGCTCAGTTCGAGGCCGCCAAATCCCGCTCCCAGAATGACTACGCGCTTATTCATGCCCGCAGCCTATACGGCGATTTGGACTGAATCGAGGAAGTCCCGAGCCGCCGCGTGGGTCTCGTCCGGCAGCTCGATCTGCGGCACGTGCCCGCAATCGAGTTCGACGTGCCGGGCTGAATCGAGCACCCGTTCGACGTGCTTTCGAAAACCGATCGGCACCAGCTGGTCCTCGCGGCCCCAGACGAAAAGGGCCGGTGGCGTCAGACCCTCCAGACGCGTCCAGAGCCCTTCCTCGCCGTGCGGTTCGTCGAGGTAGATGTTGCGCAGTGACTGATAGAACGCGACCCGGCCGCGCGGCTTGAGGAACGACCGCAGAAACTCGTCGACCCCGGCGGCGGCCCAGCCGTTGTTCCCACCGGGGACGACCAGCCGGACCAGCGGCTCGGTGATCGCCCGGGGCGTCGGCTGGATCAGGCCCAGCCTGGGCAGCGAGCCGGTCAGGAGCCAGCGCCAGCGGCGGTCACGCAGCCAGGGCAGGGCAGGCGTGAGCAGGACCAGGCTCCGCACCCGCTCTGGGAAGAGCAGACCGGTCTCGATCGCCACGCGCCCGCCCATGCTGTTGCCGATCAGGTGCGCCGACTCGAGCCCGAGCTCATCCATGACCGCGGCCACGACCCGCGCGAAATAAGGAGCGTCGTAGGGAACGTCCAGCGGCTTGGAGGAATCACCGAACCCCGGAAAGTCGACGGCGATCACGCGCCGGTCGCCGGACAGGGCGGCGATCGTGGTCATGAAGGACGACTTCGTCCCGCCGAGACCGTGCAGGCAGATCACCGGCTCGCCAACGCCTGCCGAGATCGCCGAGATCCGGCCCTCGCTGGTTTCCAGCGCGGTCTGGGCGAGGCGGCCCGGACCAGACACGCCGCTGGTCGCGGCGAGGAAGCCGATTCCGAGGTGAAGGTTGCGGCGAACGCGCAGCCGCCCGCTCCGGAAGGCGTCCATTCCGGCCTCAACGTCTTCGGCGATCTTCTGCCAGGTATCGGCGTCGGCCGTGAGCTGTGCGTCCCAGGGCGAACCGCCGGCCGGGCGCAGCGTGATCTCATCGCCGTCGATCGCCGCGTCCCAGTCGAAACCGCCGATCACCTCGATTCCGATCACGGCCGATCGGTGCGGCACGTCGATCACTTCCGGGTTGTATCGGTCGACCAGACGGCGCAGCGCCACCGGCGCCGAACCGGAAGGCGGGTAGCTCGCCTGCGATTGCTCAGACACATCCGGACCATATTTCAGGACGTCGGATGTCCCGCGGAGAACGTAGGCTCGACGTCTTGAACCAAATGAACCCAGCCCGGAAGCGATCGACCAAGGCCACCGCCGGCGTGGCGGCGCTGACCATGGGCGCGATCGGAGTGGTCTTCGGCGACATCGGGACCAGCCCTCTCTACGCGATCCAGACCGTCTTCTCGGCCGATCATCAGGCCGTGAAGCCGACCGAAGGTGATGTCTTCGGTGTCATCTCACTCGTCTTCTGGTCAATCACGATGATCGTCTCGGTCAAGTTCGTGACCTTCATCATGCGGGCCGACAACGACGGAGAGGGCGGCATCGTGGCGCTGATCGCGCTGATCCAGGGAGCGAGGCTCAAGGACTCGAAGGTGCAGGTCGCCCTGATCGCCGCCGGATTCTTTGGAGTAGCGCTCTTCTACGGAGACGGCATGATCACCCCCGCGATTTCAGTGATGTCCGCGGTTGAAGGAGTCGAAGTCGCCGCGCCCGGACTCACCGATTTTGTCCTGCCGATGACGATCGGCGTGCTGACCCTCCTCTTCTTTGGGCAGAAGTTCGGCACGCACGTGATCGGTCGGCTGTTCGGTCCGGTCATGGTCCTCTGGTTCATCGTGATCGCGGCCGGCGGGATTGGTCAGATCGTCGTTGAGCCGGCAATCCTCAAGGCCCTTTCCCCGGCCTACGGTCTCGATTTCTTCACCGCCCACCCCTCGATCGCCTTCATCTCCCTCGGAGCGATCGTTCTGACCATCACCGGTGCCGAAGCGCTCTACGCGGACATGGGGCACTTTGGCCGCCCGCCGATCCGGCGCGCCTGGTTCCTGCTCGTCTTCCCGGCCCTCACACTCAACTACCTGGGACAGGGTTCATTGATCCTGGACACGCCTTCCTCGATCTCCAACCCGTTCTTCCTGCTCTTCCCCGACTGGTCCCACATCCCGATGGTCATCCTCGCCACCGTGGCGACGGTCATCGCCTCCCAGGCCGTTATCTCTGGCGCTTTCTCGGTCACCCGGCAGGCGATCCAGCTCGGTTACCTGCCCCGGATGACCGTAAAGCAGACCTCGTCCGAAGAGATCGGGCAGGTCTACCTGCCAGCCGTGAACTGGGGACTCTTCGTCGCCGTGGTCGCGCTGGTGATCGGCTTCGACTCCTCGGCGGCGCTGGCCTCCGCCTACGGGGTGGCTGTGGTGGGAACGCTGACGATCGATGCTCTGCTGTTCCTGGTTGTCGCGCGTTCTCTCTGGAAGAAGCCCCTTTGGATGGTGGTCGCCGGAGGTGCGGTCTTCCTCACGATCGACCTGACCTTCCTCGCGGCCAACCTGACCAAGATCGCGCATGGTGGCTGGTTCCCCCTCGGCATCGGCTTGATCATCTTCACGGCCCTTGTCACCTGGCACAAGGGCCACGAAGCGGTCGCGAAGATCCGGGCGAAGAAGGAGGGCCTGCTCCTGGATTTCGTCGCGAAGGTCCACGGGAAGGAGCCGCCGGTTCTGCGAGTTCCCGGGACCGCCGTCTATCTCAACGTGCACCCCGAGACCACTCCGCTAGCCCTCAAAGACAACCTGAGCAGGGACCACGTCATCCACGAAAGGATCGTCGTCGTTTCGCTGGTCACGACCAAGGTCCCGTTCATCGACGATGCCGAACGGGTCACCAATGACGACCTCGGCGATCCTGACGACGGCTTGAACCACCTGACCATCAGGCTCGGCTTCCTGGACGTTCCTGACGTGCCTGCCCTGCTGCGTCTGGCCAACGGGGCGCCGGGCACCGTGCCAGCCGACGGTCCGATCGATGTCGACGATGCCTACTACTACGTGTCGAACCTGATGGTCTCGACCGGCGGCGAGGTCGAAATGGCCGAGTGGCGCAAGCGGCTCTTCACGGTCATGTACCGAAACGCAACAAGCGCTTCGGTGCACTTCCACCTGCCGCCGGAGAGGACCGTCATAGAAAGTTCCGGGATCGCGATCTAGACCGTCTTCAACAAGCCGCCATCGATCGTGTAATTCGCGCCGGTCACGTTTCCAAGTGTGTCGCGTAGGATTCGGCGATGCCGACCATCGGTACTCCCCTCGACCAGTCGGCGCCGCCGCTACCGGACCTGCTCTCGATCGGACTCGCATCGGCTCCGGACGACCTCGCGATCGTGTCCGCCGAGCGCCAAATGTCCTGGCGTGAACTTGACGAAGAATCCGCCGCGCTCGCCGCCGGTTACCTCAAGCTCGGGCTGGAGCCGGGCGACCGGGTCGCATCGCTCATGCCTAACCGCATCGGGCTGCTCGTCCAGTATCTGGCCTGCTTCAAGGCGGGCCTCGTGGTCACGCCGCTCAACTACCGCTACACCTTCCACGAGATCGACCACGCGCTTGAAGTGAGCGGCGCGTCGGTGCTGCTCGCCCACGCCGAACGCGACGAGGACCTGGCCTCCAGCCGGCTCGTGCCTGAACTGACCCACGGAACGATCATCTACGGCGGCGAAACCGGCGAGGACGGGGTGCGGTTCGAAGACCTGATCAGTGGCCCGGTTCCGGAGCGTCCTTCTTCCCCAGCCGATCCCGAGGGCGCCGCCGCCATCTTCTTCACTTCGGGCAGCACCGGCCCGGCCAAGGGCGTCACCCACTCGAACGACTCGCTGCGCTGGATGATCGCCAGCGCCGGCGCCGCCTTTGAGCTGACCTCGGCGGACGCCTTCCTGCCGGGTTCCTCGATGTCACACATCGGCTCCTTCCTATGGGCCCTCAGCACCCTGGCCGTCGGCGGCCGCGTGATCCTCGCCCGCACCTTCGATAGCCACGAGATCCTGCCGCTGCTGCGCGAGCACCAGCCGACCGTGATCGCAATGGTCCCGGCCGCGCTGATCGCCCTGATCCGCGACCATGATCTCCAGCCGGAGGACTTCTCTTCACTGCGGGTCTGCCGCTCCGGCTCCGACAGCGTTTCGACCGAGCTGCTCACCGAGTTCGCGGCCAAGGCCGGCTTCCCGATCGACGAGGGCTACGGCATGACCGAAGTCGGCCTGGCCACGCTCAACCCGCCCTCGGGCACGATCAAGCAGGGTTCGATCGGCCAGCCGATCGCCGGCTACTCGATCGATATCCGCGACGACGAAGGCGCGCCGCTCGAGGCCGAATCGGTGGACCGGGTGTTCATCAAGACGCGCGCCCTGATGCGCGGCTACTGGGAGGCGCCGGAAGCGACCGACGAGGTCATCTTCGACGGCTGGATCGACTCGGGAGACCTCGCCCGCTCCGACGCGGACGGCTACCTCTGGTTCTTCGGCCGCAAGAAGCAGGTGATCGTCCACGACGGTTCCAACATCAGCCCGCAGGAAGTCGAAGGGGCGCTGGACGAGCACCCGGCGGTCGATATGGCCGGCGTCGTCGGCGTCCGCGATGAAGTGCACGGCGAGACCGTTCGTGCCTACGTAACGCTGCGGCCGGACGTGGAGCGGCCGACGAGTGCCGACCTGATCGTCTTCTGCCGGGACCGCATCGGCTACAAGGCTCCGGAGGAAATCGTCTTCATCGACGAGATGCTGCTCAACCCGACCGGCAAGATCGACCGCACCGGCCTGAAGAAGATGGCCGAGGAGCACCTCCACCCCCACCTCCGCTGACACCTTTACGTCCAAGCTCACGCTCAAGGCGAAGGGCAAAAAAGCCAAGCGGACCCTGAAGAGGATCAAGCGGGGCAAGATCAGCATCGCCGGCGACTCTGCCAGGACGGTTCAGATCGGCCACCAGGCCGGACCGGTCTGGCGCGCAAAGCCGGCCCTTCAGAACTTGATCGCGCGGGCCTTCATGAGTTTGAAGCCGTGACCGTTCTTGTTGACGCACTTCATGCCGACCTTGAACGAGTAGCAGGAGACACCGAGGCGCCGGATGGAGTGGCCGTACCCTAGTGCCTGCTCAACGCGCGTCCCGCCACATCGCCGAGACCGGTGCCCCGCCGTCAGGGCGGTCGAACCCGCCGATCCGGTTGAAGCCCTGGCGCACGTACCGGACGTCGTTGGCCGGGTTGCTCGACTCGAGATAAGCCGGCGCGCGCTCGGTGTCGATCGTCGCCAGGTTCTCGGCAAGCAGCGCCATGCCCAGTCCCTTGCCGCGCTGCGAGGCGTGGGTGCCGAGCAGGCTCAGGTAATAGTGCGGCCGCTCGGTGGGATGGTTCTCGTCGAAGGCTTCGATCAGCCGCGTCACCTCGTCGGCCCGCGGTCCGAGCAGGTCGGTCAGCAACGGTCCCATGGCGGCCTCTTCTTCCGCGGTCAGCTCGATGCCACCCGGCGGGATCCAGACCGCGACCGAGGCGTAGTCGTCGGCGATCCAGGTCCACGGGTAACGCAGCGCACTGCCGGCGAAGAAACGCCACCAGGCGTGAAGTCCTGCCCGTTCCGGGAACGCCCAACCCCACAGCGGGTCCGCTTCGAAGGCAGAGGTCAGCGTCTCGGCGATGCCCTCCAGATCATCGGTGGTGGCGATGCGCACTCTCATACACGGAAGATACGCGTTGCTCACCGGGGTTCCCGGCGGGATCGAGACCGGTCTGACCTAGGATGGGGGTATGACAAACGAGAACCGCCGCTTTCTGCTCGCTGAACGTCCCTCGGGACCCGTCGACGAGGGCACCTTCGACCTCGTCACGGAACCACGCCCGGAGATCGGTGAGGGAGAGGCACTGGTCAACGTCAAGTGGATCTCGGTCGACCCGACCAACCGCACCTGGATCGGCGAGGAACCGACCTACCTGCCACCGGTGGCGATCGGCGAGGTCATGCGCGCGCTCGGCCTCGGCGAAGTCGTCGAGTCCAACAACGAGAACTTCCCCGTCGGCGCACAGGTCAACGGCCTGACCGGCTGGCAGGACTACATCGTCGTCAGCGACGAGCAACCGCTGATGCTGGTGCCCGAAGGTGTCAACGCTCCGCCCTCGGCGATCCTCGGCACGCTCGGCATGACCGGCCTCACCGCCTACTTCGGCATGCTCGAGATCGGCGAACCCAAGGAAGGCGAGACCGTGGTCGTCTCTGCCGCCGCGGGTGCGGTCGGCTCAGTCGCCGGCCAGCTCGCCAAGCTGAAGGGCGCCCGGGTCGTCGGCATCGCCGGTGGACCGGAAAAGTGTGCCTGGCTGATCGACGAGCTCGGCTTCGACGCCGCCGTCGACTACAAGGCCGATGACTGGCGAGCCCAGCTCAAAGCGGCAACCCCGAGCGGGATCGATGTCGACTTCGAGAACGTCGGCGGCGAGATCATGGAAGCAGTCTTCGCCCGGATGAACAAGGACGGCCGCGTCGCTCTCTGTGGATTGATCTCCGGCTACAACGAAGACGAGCCGCCGCCCGGCCCCCGCTCCTTCGGCAACCTGCTGATCCAGCGGGTCAAGCTGCAGGGATTCATCATCCTCGACTACTACCCCCGTTTCGGTGAAGGGATCCGTCAGCTCGCCGAGTGGGTCAGCGAAGGCAAGCTCAAGTCAGAGCAGACCGTCGTCGAAGGCTTCGAGGAACTGCCGCGCGCCCTCAACATGCTCTTCGCCGGCGAGAACACCGGCAAGCTCGTGGTCCACATCGAGCCCTGAGGTCCGCCGACCACGGTCGTGGCCGGTTCCCGTCAGGCCGGAATCTTGACCCCGTCGAGGCCCTTGCCGATGGTGCGCAGCAGCACTTTGCCGATCACGAAGTCGAGCCCCGGGACGGTTGCATCGATCATGATCTTCCACTCGAGATGAGTACCTGATCCGTTCCGGGTGAACCTGATCTCGCCGAGGTGGTCCTTGAGCGGCGTACCCTTGGTCACCGCGTAGTCGATCTCTTCGTTCGGCACGATTCGGATCGTCGTCTCTTCGAAGGCCGGTACCGGACCGGACGGATTGATGCTGCGGACCGAACCGACTCCGTTAGGGCTGCCGTCGGTGCCATCCTTGATGCGGGTCACCTCGGCACCCAGCACTCCCCCGAGATTCTCGTGCTCGGAGAAATACTCGAAGACCTTCTCGGGCGGTAGGTCAAAGTCCTTGAGGAATTTCAGGTTTTGCATGAGAGCGAGTCAATCACAAAGAGAGTTGGGCCTCAGTCGGTAGTCTTCATATATTCCGAGAGCAGGGGCTGTCGGGAAAAACAACTTTTGGGAGAGACACATGCGCGGAATCAACAAGGGCTCGTCGATCGCCGCTTGGCTGACGGTGCTTGCCGCCATGTTCGCCGCCTTCACCGTGGCCACGGCGCCGGCAACCGCTGCCGGATCCGGCTCGCAGTCCTCAAAGAAACTGAAGGGTGCGCCCAAGCCGAACGCGAACGCGAACTTCACTTCGCGCGGAAGTGTCGGCCAGGCCTACGCCGAGGACACGACCCCCGGCATCAAGCTGCTGCTCGTCAACAAGGCGAACGGCATCGTCGCGCAGGGCAAGTCCGACCGGTTCGGCAGCAAGGTCTTCTACGACCGGAAGCCCGGCGCCGGCTACCGGATATTCAGCGTCAAGGGCAAGGAAGTGTCCGCCTCGAAGCGTTTCGCGATCCTGCGTGCCGGTAAGGACCCGTCGAACTCCTTCTACGCCGGCAAGACCCTCCAAGAGGGTCTCAACTACGTGACGGCACGTGACGGCACCGAACTGGCAATGACCGTACGCCTGCCTTCCGGCAAGGACCTGGGCGACGGGCCCTTCCCGACCTTCGTCGAGTACTCCGGCTACCAGACGGCCGCCCCGCACGATGCCTTCGCTTCCTTCCTGTCCGGCGAGCCCGATCCACTGGCACCGGCGACCTCGACCGCGGTCGGCTCGATCGTCGGGCCGCTGCTCAACTTTGCGACCGTCAGCGTCCAGATGCGCGGCACCGGCTGCTCGGGCGGCGCCTTCGACCTGTTCGGCCTGCCGACCACGTACGACGGCTACGACGCGATCGAGACCGTCGGCAACCAGGACTGGGTCAAGGGTGGCAAGGTCGGCATGGGCGGGATCTCGTTCTCCGGGATCACGCAGCTCTTCACCGCCGGCACCCAGCCACCCCACCTCGCGGCGATCTCGCCGATGTCGGTCACCGATGACGCCTACCTTTCCTCGGTGTACCCCGGAGGCATCTTCAACGACGGCTTCCAGCTCGACTGGCTTGAAGAACGCAAAGAGGACGCCCTGCCGGCGCCCGAAGGCGGTCAGGCCTGGGCCAAGGAACTGACCACAAACGGCGATCCCGATTCGGCAACCCCGGGGATCCCCGACCAGCACTGCGTCAAGAACCAGGAGATGCATCTCCAGGCCCGCGACGGCGTCAAGCAGACCCTCAGCCGTCCCTACCGGAGCGAAATCTTCAGGGATCGTTCACCGAGTACGTGGTACAGCCGGATCAAGGTGCCGGTCTTCCTGCTCGGTCAATTCGAGGACGAACAGACCAGCGCCCACTTCGCCGAGAGCCTCGGCAAGTTGAAGAACAACAAGAACGTCTGGATCACGCTTCAGAACGGAGTCCACTGCGACTCACTCGGTCCGAGCTCGATCACCCGCTGGGTCGAGTTCATGAACCTGTTCGTGGCCGACCGCATCCCGGTGGTGCCGGCGCTGATCATGTCCCAAAGCGCCCTGCTTTACCAGGGGCTGGCCAAGGCGGCGGCCGCTCCCGTCGAGCAGTCGCGGTTCGCTTCGTACCCTGACTCCGACCTCGAAAAGGCCCGAGCCGAGTTCAAGAAGGATCCGCGCGTCCGGATCCTGATGGACAACGGCATGGGAGTCCCCGGCGAGCCGGGAGGGATCGGCGCCAGCTGGGAGATGGGCTACAACTCCTGGCCGGTCAAGCAGGCCAAGCCGACCGCGTATTACTTCGGGAAGAAGGGCTCGCTCACCAAGGCGAAGCCCAAGTCGGCAGCACAGGCTTCCTACGTCGCCGATCCAAAGGCCAGGCCGGTCTCGACCCTCACCGGTGACCACGCCGGTGGTGAAGCCTGGCTCGCCGAGCCGCCTTACAACTGGAAGCCGATCGCCAAGGGCAAGGGCCTCGGCTTCACCAGTCCAGCCCTGACCAGGGACACGATCATCGCCGGCAGCTCCAGCGTCGACCTCTACCTGAAGTCCACGGCAAAGGACACCGACCTCCAGGCAACCTTGACCGAGGTTCGCCCGGACGGCCAGGAGACCTACGTCCAGAGCGGCTGGCTGCGCGCTTCACACAGGAAGCTCGACAAGAGGCAGTCAACGATCAGCAACCCGTTCCCGACTCACTTCAAGAAGGATGCGGCCCGGCTGCCCAAGGGCAAGTTCAGCCTGGTCCGGATCCCGGTCTTCGCGGCCGCCCATGCCTTCCGCAAAGGATCGAAGTTGAGGATCACGGTCTCGGCCGTCGGCGGTGACCGGGCGATCTGGCACTTCGCGACCCTCGACAAGGGCAAGACGAAGAACACGATCCTGCTCGGCGGAAAGAAGCCTTCTCGGATCGTGCTGCCGGTGCTGGCCGGGGCCGACGCCCAGGGCACTCCGCTGCCGGCCCCGACCGCTCTGCGCGGCGAGCCGACTCGCGACTACGCCACCGCTTCCAACGGCGGCTGAAAACTGAGGCCTAGGACCCCGGGCTGACCGGAGTCCTGGAGCGGTAGTTCCTACAGGTCGGTCTTTCCTCATCTGGTCCTCATCTGCTTGGAGCAACCTGCCAGTACGTGCAACGAGCCGCCTTTACTGGTGACTCCTACGAAAGGGCGAAGATGAAAAGCAAGAAGCAACTCACGCGCTGGCGGGTCTGGGGCATCGGGCTCGGCGTGGTCACCGCCCTGGTGATCGCCGGCTGCGGTGGAGGCAATGACGATCCGAAACCGACCGGGGCCGCGGCGGCCGGAACCGTTTCACTTCCTCAGGGCAGCGAGCCGGTTCAACTTGATCCGGCTGATTTCACCACCAATATCGACAACCCCTGGTCGCCGATGAAGCCGGGAAGCCGCTGGGTCTATCGCGAGACCGACACATCCGGCAACAAGGAGAAAGTCGTGGTTGAAGTCACCAATGAGACGAAGACCATCGCCAATGGCGTCGAGGCCCGCGTGGTCCGCGATACGGCGACCGAAAACGGCCGGCCGGTCGAAGTCACGGACGACTGGTACGCGCAGGATTCGGACGGCAACGTCTGGTACCTGGGCGAGGATACGGCCGAGTACGAGAACGGCAAGGTTTCCAGCCGTGCCGGCTCCTTTGAGGCGGGGGTCGACGGGGCCCAGGCCGGCGTCGCGATGCCGGGAGACCCCCGGCCCGGGATGAGTTACCGGCAGGAGTACTACGCAGGCGAGGCCGAGGACAAGGGTGCCGTGATCACGCGCGGTCAGGAGCAGGTCCAGGTCCCGTTCCGCTACTTCAAGAAGGGCGTGGTCATGACCCGGGACCTCGTTCCCACCGAGCCGAAGGTCCAGGAACTGAAGTTCTACGCACCCGGGATCGGGCCGGTGCTCAGCGTCCACACCGACGGACTCGGCGGTCGCTCGGAGTTGATCAGCTACCAGCCCGGCTGATCTCCATGGGCCGGGTGGGCGGGCGGGAAGCCGCTCGCCCGGTACGTGACTTTTCCTTCCGGTCCGGGTTACAGGTTCACTATTGACGATTCGCGGCTTGGCGCCGCATACACTTGAGAGCTATGGAGCCCACTGCCGCGAAACCCGTCCCACCACTCGCCAGGGGTTCGCTACGCATGCAATCTGACAGCCGTCTCGTAAAACTCTTTCGCCGTGGGGTCGATCCCGCGTTCGATGAGCTCGTTCACCGCTACCGTGGCGCCCTCGTGGCTTATGCCGGGGCGATCGCCGGCCGCGACCGCGCCGAGGACGTGGTCCAGGACTCGCTGGTCAAGGCGCACCGCTCCCTGTCCGGGGAACAGGCGATCGAGCCCAAGCCCTGGCTCTACAAAGTCGTGCGCAACACCGCGCTCAATGACATCCGGGACAACAGGAAGCACAGCCACGATGGTCTCGGTGAAACCGCTACCCAAGCCTACGAGCAGCCCCATGAGGTCGCCGAGAGGAGAGAAGAGCTCGCCGCGGTGGTCGCCGCCGTCTCCGCCCTGCCGGCTTCGCAGCGCCGGGCCCTGATCGGCCACGAGCTCGGTGGCTTCTCCTACGACGAGATCGCGGCCGAGCTCGACGTCTCGACCGGCGCCACCAAGCAGCTGATCTACCGGGCGCGACTCAGCCTGAGGAACGGCTTCGGCGCCTTGATCCCATTCCCGCTCATCGCCTGGCTGGCTTCCGACGCAACCAGCATGTTCGCGGCCGGCGCGGCCGGTGGGGTGGCAACCGGAGCCGCCGCAACCGGGGCGCTGGGCGCTTCCGGGGGCGCCGCGGTCGGCACCGCCGGAACGGGCGGCTTTTTCGCGGGCCTCGCCGGCGCCGGCACCACCAAGCTCGCCGTGGTCGCGATCGTGGCCGGCGGATCGATCGCCGGTGGTGTGGCGGCCGAGCGGCACCACAATTCCTCTTCGAAGGATGCGACTCCGACGGTCGTGACGCAGATCTCCGGCGACTCGGCGGGTTCGTCCACGGGTGGCCCCCAGACCCCGGCTTCGATCGTGTCGAGCATCGGCGGCGTCGGTTCATCGGGGTCGAATTCCTCAGGCAGCGGTTCGCATTCAAAACACGATGGTGGCAACCCTTCCGGAGGCGACCGGCCTTCGTCCGGATCCGGCGATGATTCGGGGTCCGACGACCATTCTGGATCCGAAGACGGCCACAGTGGCTCGGGTTCGGGCCATGACGGCCACCGCGAACCGCGGCCGGACGGCGATCAACCAGACGACTCGGGCCCTGGCTCCGGTGGCGACCAGCCAGATCCGTCGAGCCCCAGCGACGATGACGCACCCCGCCCGTCCCAGCCCCCCGGTGACGGCTCGTCCGGTTCGGGGTCTTCGGACTCCGGTTCGGACGACACTGGCTCGTCCGGTTCGGGGTCGGGTGACGACGGCGACGACGTCTTTCCCGAAGCCGCCCCCGCGCCGAAGCCCGAGTCCTGATCCGGTCATTCCGGGTTCCGGCCACGACTGACTGAGCCCTCGTCCGAACTCCCGCGTGACTTTTGTTGCGCGTTCGGGTCTTGGAGATAGAGGTAGCCACAGCCCGGGCTTCGGGCCCGGCTCAAATCAGTCGTCGGAATTGACGGCAGACCAAAGGGGTAATCGATGAATACATTCAAGACCGGAAGAATCGGCATTTTGCTTGCCGCGATCCTCGCTCTCGTGGCGGTCTCGCTGCCGAGCGCGGCTTCGGCCAAGGATCGCAACCACGACAAGCTTCCGGACAAGTGGGAGAAGGCGAACAAGCTCTCACTCAAGAAGGATCAGCGGAAGCTGGACCAGGACACTGACGGGCTGAAGAACCGCGGCGAGTTCCGCTCGGGAACCAATCCGCGTGACAAGGATTCCGATGACGACGGAACCACGGACAAGAAGGAAAAGGCCGGCATCATCTCCGCCTACAACGCTGAGGCGCAGACGCTGACCATCTCTCTCTACGCTGGTGGTGAACTCACTGGCTCGGTTTCCGACGAGACCAAGGTCAAGTGCGGGGACGAAGCCTCCAGCGATGATGAGTCGAGTGGAGACGAGACCTCTGACCGCAACAGTGGCCCCGGATCGGGCGATGACGAGTCAGGTGACGACGAGTCAGGTGACGACGAGTCAGGTGACGAGTCGGGCGACGACGGAACCGCAGATCAGGGTCCCGACGACGTAGGCGAAACCGAAGACGGACACCACGGCCGTCACCACAGTGACCGCAACGGTGACTGCTCACTCGAGGATCTCGCCGTTGACGTCGAGATCACCGAGGCGGAAGTCTCGTACACCGCCGACGGCGCTGTATTCAAGGAGCTCGAGATCGTGAAGGTCGCGGCCGAGAGCTGATTCACCTGAACTGACGTTCAGTTGAACCAGGAGGGGCCGCTCGCGCGGCCCCTCTTTTTTTTGGAACCTCGATCTATAGTTCACCTCATGGCGCGGACTCATTCAGTCGCTTATACGTTCGGTTAAGCCTCAGCCGATGATGCCGTCGGGACCGAACTCCGGCAGTACGCAATCCGGCACCCGCCACGCATCGACCAGGTCACCGGCGTGGGGTCGCAACTCGTCACAGAGCGTGTTGACGTTGCGGATCACGGCCTTCGAACGGGTCGAGGAAATGCGGCCGTGCTCCTGGTACCAGCCGCGATGCTTCTCGATCGTGCTGATCGCGTAAAGGTCGCAGACCCGGTCGAGGACGCGCCGGTTGTTCTCGTCTTCGCAACTGTCGACCCCGCGGGCGAAAGCCTCGAGGATCTGGGTGTCGATATGGGTTCGGGCAGCGACGAGCACGTGGTCCTGGCAGGCGTTGAAGACGGTGAAAGGGTCATAGCCCTCGTCGATCCCGCCTTTGAGACGGCGGGCCGCGCTGGAGAGCACGTGGTCCTCGCGCCAGGCGAAGAGGGCCAGCTGGTACTCGCGGTGATTGAGGTCGCCGTCCTCCTCGGAGTCGGGCGTGATCTCGTCCCAGATCCGTCCCCAGAGCTCGCGTGCGGCGGTGCGCTCGATGAAGCGCTCGATCACCTGTGAAGCGATGAAGCCGGCCATCCCGATCGGGTTGAGGTCGCCGAACTCCTCGCGATAACCGGTCAGCAGGCTCTTCGCTACCAGCTGCAGCAGGACGGTGTTGTCGCCCTCGAAGGTCGCAAAGATCTCAGCGTCCGCCTTGCGCGCGGCGAAGCCGGTCGAGCTCAGGTAGCCGAGGCCGCCGCAGGCCTCGCGCCCGGTCTGGAGGCACTCGATCGCGTGCCAGGTCGCGAAAGCCTTGACCCCCGCGGCACTGGTCTCGAGGGCCCGGCGGGCATGCTCCTCGGTCTCGGCCCCACTGAAGACCGCGTCGAGCTCCTTGACCAGATCTTCCTGCTTGAAGTGGAGCGCGTAAGTGCGTGCGACCAGCGGCAGCAACCGGCGCTGGTGGGCGCGGTAGTCGAGCAGCGGCACCTCTTCGCCTTCGCCGGGCGGGCCGAACTGTCGGCGCAGGTTGCCGTGCCGTACCGCGGTGGTCAGCGCCACCTTGGCGACCGAGATTCCGCCGCCGCCGACCGAGACCCGCCCCTGGACCAGCGTCCCGACCATCGTGAAGAAGCGGCCCGTCGCGCTCTTGATCGGAGAGGAGTAAACGCCCGCCTCACTCACGGATCCATAGCGGTCGAGCAGGTTCAGTCGCGGGACCCGGACCGAGTCGAAGTAGAGCCGGCCGTTGTCGACGCCGTTCAGCCCGAGCTTGTGCCCGCAGTCCTCGATCCGCACCCCGTCGAGCGGCTTGCCGCGCTTGCTTCGGATCGGCACGACGAAAGCATGGACGCCGTGGTTGGTGCCACCGACGATCAGCTGCGCGAAGACAGCGGCGGCCTGCCCGTGGACGGCGGCGTTGCCGATCCAGTCCTTCCGGTCGGCCTCGGTCGGTGTATCGATCACCCACTCCTCGGTCTGGAGGTCGAACGTCGCGGTGGTGCCCACGGCCTGGACATCGGACCCGTGACCGGATTCGCTCATCGCGAAGCAGCCCGGCAGCTCCAGCGAGGCGATGTCGGCCAGGTACTCCTCATGGTGACGCTCGGTCCCGAGGTGGAGGATCGCGCCACCCCAGAGTCCGTACTGCACCCCGGTCTCGACCAACAGCGACAGGTCGCCGAAAGCGAGCGTCTCGAACGCGGCGATCGAGCCGCCGATGTTCCCGCCGCCGCCGTAGGCCGAAGGCAGGCCGAGTGTCGTCTGGCCCTCGTCCGCGAGCAGCCTCGACCATTCGAAAACCCGCTGGCGGTAGTCGGCACTCGAGATCTCGGGGTCCACCGCCTCCAGCTCCGGCCGCGCCAGCTGTTCCCTGACCCCTTGGCGGATCTCTCCGTAGTCGCCTTCGAGGTAGTCGCCGAACGAAGCGACGTCGATCGCCGCCATTGACTCGACTGTGGGGGGAGCGTCAGCCATCCACTCCGATACTACGCGCCGCCCGTCAGGTCAGCGTGAAGTTCCAGATCAGCTGCTGGACGGGTGGTCGTGATGGCCGCGGACCGTGGCCCACGACTCCCAGGTGATCTTGAGGATGACCGCGGTGATTCCCAATCCGATCAGGGGGTCGGCTATTCCGAACCCGAGAGCGACGACCGCGGCACTGGCGACCACCGCGAGGCTGACGTAGGCGTCGGCCCGGGCGTGGTTGCCGTCCGCGATCAGGGCCGGACTGTCCAGACGCCGCCCGGCCCGGGTCCGGATCCGGGCGGCAATCAGATTGCCCGCGCATCCGATCAACCCGGCCACCGCCAGGGCCGGCAGGTTGGACGGCTGGTCCGGGTTGATCAGATGGGCGATGGCCTCGGCACCGGCCACACAGGCTGAAGCGAAGATCACCGCGACGACGATCAGACCGGCACCCCGCTCAGCCCTTTCGGACCGCAGGAGAAACGCGAGGCCGAGTGGAATCGCCGTGGCCGCGTCGCCGAAGTTGTGGATCAGGTCGGCGAGCAGAGCGATGCTGCCCGTGACCACGAAGATCGCGGTTTGCGCGGCGGCCGTGACCGCGAGCACGGCGAGCGAAAGCCCGACCGCCTTCAGCCCGTCACGAGAGCGCTTGATGCTGTCGTCGACAAGTCCGTGTGAATGTCCGTGGCTATGGTTCATTCTAACAATCGTTAGGATATTGTAATGACCGATCCAGATCGCTGTGACCTGCTTTGCCTCGACCTGACCGTCGCCGAGAAGCTGCGCAGGAATCGCCCGTCGCTCGCGTCGCTTTCGACGGCAAGCGAAGCCGCCAAAGCGTTCGGTGATCCGACCCGACTGATGGTGGCCATCACCCTACGCGACGGTGACGAACTCTGTGTCTGCGATTTGGCTTGGGTCTGCGGGCGGTCGGACAAGCTGGTGTCCCACCACGCCCGGACTCTTCGAAACGCCGGGCTGGTCGAGTCAAGGAGGGACGGCAAGATGGTCCTGTACTCGCTTTCCCCTGAGGGTCGCAAGCTACTCGACGCGATCCTCGGCACCAAAGTGACGGTGTCCCGGTGAACGCCGGGGATACCCAGCTGGAAGTGGTCGCAGCGGGGGTTGGTTCACCCGGCATTGGTCACTCCCCCGACGCGGAGCGGCGCCGGCTTGCGGCAAGGGTCCGACTGCTTTCCTGGGTGAGCCTCGGCTGGATGACGATCGAAGGCGGCATCGGCATCCTCGCGGGCATCCTCGCCGGCTCGGTGGCGCTGATCGGCTTTGGCATCGACTCGGCGATCGAAGGCTTCGCCAGCGTCATCATCATCTGGCGATTTACAGGGGGCCGCACCTTTTCCGACGAAGCCGAAACCCGCGCCCAGAAGCTGGTGGCGATTCAATTCTTCCTCCTGGCCCCCTACGTGGGCTTCGAATCGATCAAGGCACTGCTGACCGGCGAGCACCCGGACGTAAGTTGGCTGGGCATCGCGCTCAGCGCGAGCAGCCTCATCGCGATGCCCTACCTGGGGATCGCGAAGCAGCGCCTGGCCGACCAGCTCGGTTCAGCCGCAACCAAGGGTGAAGGGCGCCAGAACATGCTTTGCGCGTACCTGGCCGGGGCGCTCCTCGTCGGGTTGCTCGGTAACGCCCTGTTCGGGGCCTGGTGGCTCGATCCGGCCGTGGGGCTGCTCATCGCCGCGGTCGCTGTGAAGGAGGGATTGGACGCGTGGCGAGGCGAGGGATGTTGCGTCGGGGCACCGGCGGTCGGCTCCGAACACGACAACTGCTGCCAGACGATCGGGCCCTAGCCGGTGTAAAGCCCGTGGAAGCCGAACGGGATGTGGTGTGGCACCCGAGGCCCGTGCGATCTCCTGCATCGACTTGGCGTCCAGCACGACCAGGGCCGAGGCCCGGCGGCGCCCGTCGAGGACGACCGTCATGACCACGCCGTCGTCCTCGGACCGGGCGTGCGGCCGCGGCACGAAGACCGGCTCGCCCGGGTAGACCCCGCGCTCGCGCCAGATCTTCGACTCGCCCTTCTTGACGTCGGCCTTGACCAGCTTGCAGGTTGAAGTTCCAGGGCTGGGTGACGATCACGACGTAGCGCCGGGTCAGCCCGAATGAATGCAGGTACCCGGGCGAGGGCTGCGGGATGAAGGCCGGCTCCCGCCGCTCGCCTTTCTTCTCGGAGACGATGCGCAGGCCGCTCGGCGGCACCAGCTCGATCTCGTACGAGAACCGCTCGCCGGTGGCCGGGTCCCTCAGCGGGGATTCAGCAGCTTGCCCGGGAGGTCCTTGACGCCGTTCAAGGCACCATTCACACTCTCGGATCCCGGGACTTCCTTGGGCACTGTGGGGAGATTGTCGACCGCACCCTGAACCGCTTCGGTGACCGGAGCGACCGGATTCTGAGTCTGGAGACTGCCGCCCGAGCCTGAACCGCCGCCACTGCCACCGCCTCCGGTACCGCCGTTGCCGCCGCCCCCGGTTCCGCCGTTACCTCCGCCACCGCCATTGCCGCCGCCCTGACCGTTGCCGCCGCCGTTACCGCCACCCTCACCGGACTGGTTCGAGTTGTTGCCGCCGGGCTCCTTTGACCCGGAACCGGGCTCGCCCTTGGAATTGCCGCCGGTGCCGGCGCCCGCCGGGGAGGCAACCACCGGAGTCACACCGTTGGCCGAGGCCTGTCGCACGACCGGCGTCTTGTCCTGGAGCGGATCAGGCGGCGGCTTGTCAGCCGGGGCGGTCCCGATCACGGTCGCCGCGGCCCCGACCGCCGCGACCTGTGCCGCACCGCTGCCAAGTCCGATCAGGGACTGTCCGGCCTGCCGGCCCATGCCGAGCGCGGCGGAGGCCAAAGCGACCGGCCGGTGGCCGGCGTAACGACTGTCGAAGGCCCCCACCGCGGCCGCGTCAAGCTGTTTCCCGGATTCCTCGCGAAGGATCGCGATCGCGAATTCGTGGGCCCTGGGTGGCCGATAGGGGCGGGCTGAAGTGAGTGCGTCGAAAGTGTCAGCGACGGCGATGATCCGTGCTCCGAGGGGGATTTCCTCGCCGCTGAGCCCGTCGGGGTAGCCGCGGCCGTCGATCCGCTCATGGTGGTGGCGGACCATCGAAGTCAGTTCGGGATCGTTCAATTCGGCGACCATTTCGGCGCCCGCTCCCGGGTGCAACTTGATCACCTCGAACTCGGCGTCGGTCAGCTTGCCGGGCTTCTCGATGATCTCCCGCGGCGTCTCGATCTTGCCGACGTCGTGGAGCAGCGCGGCGGTCCGGATCCTCGCGACTTCTTCCGGCGGCAGCTTCAGGCGCTTGGCTATGGTCGCCGAGTGACGGGCGACCCGGCGGGAATGGCCGTGGGTGTGCGGATCGCAGGCCTCGAGCGCCGCCGACAGCTGCTCAAGCTTCTTCGCCCGCTGTTTCGTGCTCAGACCGGACTCGGCATTCGGTCCGACGAAGGTTTCTGACCGGTCGAGCAATCGCTCGAATCGCCAGCTGCGAAACCAGCCCCAGATCATCAGGTCTTCATAGAGGACGTCAGACGAAGCGGCGCGGTGCTTCCAGAACGCGGAAAGGCCTCGCGAAATGCCGATGGAAAGCGTGATCGGCACCAGGATGAGCACGATCGGAGAGGTGACGGCATCCCCGATCCTCAGGGCAAGCGCAAGCAGAACGGGCAGCACAACCACAGCGAAGGTCACCGCCAGCGAGGGCGGGAGCCTGCCGATCGTCCTTTTCGGCGTTACATTTACATCCATACGGACACCTTAACGGCAGAACCAGCCCGGCTGGGGCCGGAGCGGCATTGGCACGATCAGATCGAAGTCGGGATGCTCTGCTCGAACCGGAATGAGTTGTCCGGATCCCACTTGGCCTTGACGCTCACGAGGCGCTCGAGATTCGAGCCATAGTAAGCCCGTCCCCAGTCATCGACATCGCGATTGCAGAAGTTGACGTAGGCGGTGTCTTTGGTCATGGGCCGGACGGTTTCGTAGAAATCGGCCAGCCATTCATTCGCAAGCTCGGTGTCGGCCTCCGAATCGGAGTTGGTCCAGCTCGTCTCGAGTTTGAACATGAGCTCCGCGTCCCGGTGGACGAAAGCGGTGGCGTCGGCAGCCACGTCGCCGACCGCCCCTCCGAAAGAGAAGAAGCCCCAGTTCGAGTCGGGGATTATCGAGCCGACCGGCCAGCGGGACGCCCAGTCGATGATCTCGCCTACCGCTTCACGGGACACGGCTGCGGTGACGAAACCGGAGTGGACCGAGAACCAGCCCACCGGGGTCGCGTCCGCGAGGTATCTGTGACCCTTCCAGAAGTCCGTTTCGATGATCTCTTGGCCCAGAGGTTCGTACCTTTTCAGAAGCGGGTTGATGACCTCCTCGAGATCCGCCCTCGAGCCGGTGAACTGCCCCGTGGCCGTCAGCCGCACCGGGTTCGTCGGCTTCCGCCCGGGGATGGCGAAGTTGTAGAGGGGGCTGGTCACGGGCTCGACGGTGAACTCGCGAGGTGCCTTGACCGCCAGCTCCATCAGGGCGTGCGCCACGTCCGGAATGACCCCCTGGTCCAGCCAGACGAACTGGAACACCGTCACCTTCTTCGGCACCTCGAAGGCACGGAAGGTGAATGAGGTGTTGATTCCGAAGTTGCCGCCGCCTCCGCCGCGCAGCGCCCAGAAGAGGTCGGCGTTCTCGCTCTCGCTCGCCGTGCGCAACCGCCCGTCGGGAGTGACGATCTCGGTCGAGATCAGGCTGTCGGCGGTCAGGCCCACAAGGCGTGCCCCGAAGCCCCAGCCGCCACCCAGCGTGAGACCCGCGACACCAACCCCGTTGCAGCGGCCGGTGGGAATCGCAAGACCCGTCCTTTCCAGGTGCTCGATGGTCGGCCCGAGCAATACCCCGGCGCCAACGGTGATCGTCTGGCTGTCGGCATCGACCTTCACCTCGTCCATGCCACGGGTACTGATCAGGAGACCGTCGGTGGTGGAGAAGCCGGCGTAGTTATGGCCGCCGCCGCGGACAGCGAAGGGCATCTCGTTGTCGCGGGCGAATTTGTAGGCGCGCTGGACATCCGTGGCCGAGGCACACTCGGCGATGACCTTCGGGGTGGCGCCGAAGCGCTGCGCCGTCGGCACCGCAAGCTCCAGGTATCCACGATCGCCGCCCTCGAGGATCCGGCCGTCAAATCCCTTGCGAAGACTCGCGGTGGCCGGATTCGACTCATCGCCGCTGTCGGAGCCGCAGGAGCCGAGCGCAAGCCCGGCCGCACCCGCTCCCGCGCCGGCCAGAAAGGTCCGTCTGGAGATCGTGCTTCGAGCGGTCATGGCTGCCGCACCGGGATGCCCTGGGGGATCGAGAAGAAATCGTCGGGGTCGACCTGCCCCTTGACCTTCACGAGTCGCGGCAGGTTGTTTCCGTAGTAGGCGCGAAGCGGATCGCCGAGTTCGGGGTCGATCCAGTTCTGGTACGACCCTTTGGTGCTGGTCGGCAGGAGGTCGGCGAACAGCTGCTCGGCCCAGCGCTTGCCGCCCTTGATCAACTCTGGAGGATCATCGTTGCCCCAGCAGGTCTGGATGACGACGAGATAACCCTCGTCCCGGTGGATGAACGCCGTTTCGTCCGGTCCGGGCTGTGTGATCGCGCCGCTCCACTGCGTGAGGCCGACCCCCGAACGCCCGATGCTGCTGCCGGGCCAGGTGGCTGAGGCTTCGACGATCGTGTCGATCACCGATTGACTGACCGCACCCGGAATGAAGAGCGACTTGACGTACCAGAGGCCCGACTCGGGCAGGCCGACCGAGTTGAAGAAAGTGTGGCCCTGCCAGAAGGTCAGGTCGTGAATCAGTGAAGAAGCGGGCTTCCAGGTACGGAGGATCCTTTTGAGTGCCGCCTTGATCTCCCGGGCGGGACCGAAGTTGTGGCAGAGCAAAGTCAGCTGGGGTGCCGAGTTGCCGGTGATGTTGTACGGGGAGGTCGCGTCGCAGGTGAACTGCCAGGACAGCTCCTCAGGGGACGACTCAATCACTGGCAACAGCGCCGCGATCAGGCTCGACGTGTCAACCCCTCGCCAGACGATGTGGGCAACCGAGACGGGGGCATCGGTGGGAAAGGTGCGAAGCCGGGTCCGGGTGACGACACCGAAGTTGCCGCCTCCTCCGCCCCGGATGGCCCAGAAGAGATCGGGATTTTCGGTCTTGCTCACCGTGATCACCTCGCCGTCGGCGGTCACGACCTCGGCTTCTTCGAGGTTGTCGCAACCCAGCCCGTACCGGCGGGCATAGTGCCCGAAGCCGCCGCCCTGGGCAAACCCCGCGAGGCCCACTCCGGTGCAGCTGCCGCTCGGGATGAAAACCCCGTGGGGTTCGAGTCCTTCCGCCTCTTCAACGCCTCGCGCCCCACCGCCGAAGTCGGCGAGGCCGGTTGAGGAGTCAAAGCTGACCCCACGCATGCCCGACATGTCGATCTGGATCCCCGGCGTGGTCGAGTAGCCGGCGTAGCTGTGGCCGCCCCCTCGCACACGAACCGGCAGATCATGTTCGCGGGCGAATCGCACGGCCGAACTTGCGTCGCCGGCGCCGGCACAGACGGCTATCGCCTGGGGAGAGTCCTTGAGGTACCGCAGCGCCCGGGGGGTGGCGAGGCCGAGATAGGGGTCGTCCCCCGGGAGCACAAGGTCGCCGCCGAGTTCATCCGCCAGATCAGACCAGGGCACTTCCTCCGAGGCACCTGCCAAAGAATCCGAGGGGAACGCAAGGCCCGGAATCGCGGCAGAAATTCCCGCGGCCAGACCTCCCTTGACAAAGTCTCGGCGATTCAGCTCCATGACCGCCGAGACTACAGCTGTCGGTTTCGATCAGCGAAAAAGCGGTCGGGGCTAGGATCCCCGGACCCTGACGTGGATCCTCGAGCCAAGTGAACGACTCCTGCGGGACTCATTGCTTAACCTAGGGCTAGAACTTCTGATCAATCCCCCCTTGTCCCGAAAGGACTCCCGTGGCTGATACCCCCGATGCCGTTGTTGGCGAGATGAATGATGAGAGCGACGGCCGCGAGACCGAAGGCGGTTGCCCGGTAGCGCACGGGCACGCCCCCGAACCGACTGAAGGCGGCGGGAACCGGGGCTGGTGGCCGAACCGGCTGAACCTGAAGATCCTCGCCAAGAATCCGGCCGAGGCCAACCCGATGGGCGAATCCTTCGACTACGCCACGGAGTTCGAGAGCCTTGACCTCGCCGCCGTGAAGCACGACATCGGGGAGGTTCTGACCACCTCGCAGGACTGGTGGCCGGCCGACTTCGGAAACTACGGTCCCCTCATGATCCGGATGGCGTGGCACAGCGCCGGCACGTATCGGATCAGCGACGGCCGCGGAGGCGCAGGAGCCGGGCAGCAGCGGTTCGCGCCGCTGAACAGCTGGCCCGACAACGGAAACCTCGACAAGGCCCGCCGGCTGCTTTGGCCGATCAAGAGCAAGTACGGACGGAAGCTTTCCTGGGCGGACCTGATGGTCCTCACCGGCAACGTTGCCCTGGAGAACATGGGCTTCAAGACCTTCGGTTTCGCCGGCGGACGCGAGGACGCGTGGGAGCCCGACGAGGACGTCTACTGGGGCCCCGAGACCGAGTGGCTGGGAGACGATCGTTACACCGGCGAACGCGATCTCGAGAACCCGCTGGCCGCCGTCCAGATGGGTCTCATCTACGTGAACCCGGAAGGCCCGAATGGTGAGCCGGACCCGCTCAAGGCAGCGGTCGACATCCGCGAGACCTTCAAACGCATGGCGATGAACGACGAAGAAACCATCGCGCTGATCGCCGGCGGTCACACCTTCGGCAAGACCCACGGTGCGGCTGACCCGGAGAAGTACGTCGGCCCCGAGCCCGAAGCCGCTCCCCTCGAAGATCAGGGCCTCGGGTGGATCAGCTCCTACGAGAGCGGTGCCAACGGGGACACGATCACCTCCGGCCTCGAAGTCACCTGGACCTACCACCCGACTCGCTGGGACAACGAGTTCTTCCACATCCTCTTCGCCTACGAATGGGAGCTCATGCAGAGCCCTGCCGGAGCGAATCAGTGGCGGCCGAAGGATGACGGCGGCGCCGACATGGTGCCGCTCTCGAACGACGCTTCGAAGCACCGCGAGCCGCGAATGCTCACCACTGACCTCGCACTGCGCTTCGACCCGGAGTACGAAAAGATCTCGCGGCGTTTTGCCGAGGATCAGGACGCACTCTCGGACGCCTTCGCCCGGGCCTGGTTCAAGTTGACTCACCGTGACATGGGCCCGATCGATCGCTACCTCGGGCCGGAAGTGCCGCAGGAGGAACTCCTGTGGCAGGACCCCGTCCCCGAAGTCACGCATGAGCTGATCGGGGCGGAGGACATCGCCTCGCTGAAGGCACAGATCCTGTCTTCGGATCTTTCAATCGCGCAACTGGTCTCAACCGCGTGGGCATCGGCTTCGACGTTCCGCGGCGGAGACAAGCGTGGTGGCGCAAACGGAGCGCGCATCCGCCTCGAGCCTCAGAACGGCTGGGAGGTCAACGAGCCTGATGAACTCGCGAAGGTGCTGAGCACCCTCGAGGGGGTTCAGTCCGAGTTCAACAGCTCCCACGTCGGTGGCAAGCAAGTCTCGCTTGCCGACCTGATCGTGCTCGCGGGCGATGCGGCGGTCGAGCAGGCCGCCCGAACCGCCGGGCAGGCAGTCGAGGTCCCGTTCACTCCGGGACGCACCGACGCATCTCAGGTTCAGACTGACGTCGAGTCCTTCGACGCGCTCGAGCCGAGCGTGGACGGATTCCGCAACTACCTCGAGGGAGATAACCGGCTGCCCACCGAGTACCTCCTGATCGACCGCGCGAACCTGCTCACCCTGTCCGCTCCCGAGATGACCGTCCTGGTGGGCGGCCTGCGGGTGCTGGGCGCGAATTACAAGGGGTCATCGCTGGGTGTCTTCACCTCCACCCCCGAGTCCCTGACCAACGACTTCTTCGTCAACCTGCTCGACCTGGGCACGACGTGGAAGTCGACCTCCGAGGACTCGGAAACGTTTGAAGCGAGCGGCGCCAACAGTGAGCTCAAATGGACCGGAAGTCGTGCCGACCTCGTCTTCGGCTCGAACTCCGAGCTGCGTGCAATCGCCGAGGTCTACGCGAGCGAGGACGCAAAGCAGCAGTTCGTTAGCGACTTCGTCGCCGCGTGGTCCAAGGTCATGAACCTGGACCGGTTCGACGTCGCCTAAGCCTGACTCGAGCCCCGGGGCCGCAACTTTGCGACCCGGGGCTCCTTATACCTTCGACTGTTCACTTTACGATTCACAACGAGAGGATCCCGGCGCATGCGCCAGATCAACGCGACACGCAAGACTCCTAAGTTCCTGCTGGCCCCGCTGACGATCCTCTTCTGTGCCGCTTTCCTGGGACTGGCCACGACTTCGACCGCAGCGGGCACCGGAGCATGCAGCGTCACTCCCAAGCCGCCCACCGGCTCAACCGCGCCTTTCGACGGGGTCTGCGACTACCTCTCGGAGCGCGAGGGTGTCAAGCAGGCCGCGATCTTCGACAACGAGACGAACGACACCTACGTCCTGAGCACGGGCAACGCCACCCAGTACACGGCCAGCATCGCCAAGGTCGACATCCTCGGCATGTGGCTGAACCGGTACCAGCGCCAGGGAGTGAAGATCCCGGGGCAGATCCCGTATTCGATCAAGTACCTGATGGCGCGCATGATCAACAACAGCGACAACGCCGCCGCGACGGCTCTCTTCCATTTCGGCGGTGGATGTTCGTCCCTCAAGCTCTTCAACCTGAAGATTCCGATGAACGACACCCAGGTCGGGTGCGAGTCGGACAACTACTACGGCTGGGGCAACACCCAGACGACGGCGGCCGACCAGCTGAAGCTGATGAAGCTGTACGCCTACGACAACTCGCAAAGCCCGACCTTCGGGGCGCACGCCAAGAAGAGGTCTCACAAGAGATGCAAGAAGCTGAACAAGCCCGCAAAGCGCAAGGCTTGTGCCCGAAGGGTCAAACGGAGATTCGCTCAGTTGGCCAGGAAGCCGATCCTCGGCGAGGACGCACGGGCCTACGGCAACAGCCTGATGCAGGGTGTTGAGCCGGATCAGCGTTTCGGCATCACCTGCGGACCCTGGGGCACAACCTGTGATGCGCCCAACTGGGCCGTCCCCGATCCCGACGTGACCGTCAGGGTCAAGAACGGGTGGAAGACCCTGCCGACCTGCACCGATCCGATTCCGCAGTGCCCCTGGCAGGTGAACAGCACGGGCTGGGTCAAAGGCAAGGGCCGGGATTACACCCTGAGCGTGCTCACCACCAAGGATCCCGTCGGAAGCGGTGGCGTTGACGGCTTCAACTACGGGATCGAAACTATCCAGGGAATCTCGAAGCAAGTCTGGGCAAATCTCGGATAAAGGCGGACTAGACTGGCGGAGTGGACCGACCTGAGACCCGATACGCGAGGAACGGTGACCTCCGAATCGCCTACCAGCTGGTCGGAGAGGGACCGCTCGACGTGGTCCTGGTGCCCGCCCTGGCATCGAACATCGAGATCAGCTGGGATCTGCCTTTCTTCGCGAGTTTCTTCGAACGCATCGCGTCTTTCTCTCGCCTGATCCTTTTCGACCGGCGCGGCAACGGGATGTCGGACGGGCTTGCCGGGGCGACTTCGCTGGAAGGACAGGTGGACGACGTGCTCGCTGTGCTCGATGCCGCCGGCGCGGAGCAGCCGGCGCTGGTCTCGATTCTCGAGGGCTGCTCATTGGCCACCCTCTTTGCGGCCACCCACCCGGACCTGGTCCGGGCGCAGGTAATGCTCACCCCGAATCCCCGACCGGTCGCAGGACCTGGATACGAATGGGCGCCGACCGTCGAAGAGCGCGACGTCCGGGTCAAGGCCATGGTGGAGCACTGGGGCTCGAACTCGCCGGATAACCGCTTCATCATGAATCTGGAGGACGGCGGACAGGAGGCCTGGGCACGCTGGCAGCGCCTGGCAATGGGGCCTTCGAGCCTTGCGGATTCACTGGCCGTGCATGGTGGAACTGATGTGCGCGATCTTCTGGCCAGCATCCAGTGTCCGACGCTGGTCATCAGGCCGGAGTCCGACGACGGCTACGACGAGCGCCACTCTCGCTACGTAGCCGAGCACGTGCCCAACGCTTGTTATGTCGAGACCCCCGGCGAGGGGCCCCTCTGGATCGGCGCGATCGACACGGTCGCTGACGAGATCCAGCTTTTCCTGACCGACCGCGGCGAGCACGAGCTCAAAGGCGTGCCCGGCGCCTGGCAGCTCTTCGCTGTGGGCCGCTCCATCAATACAGCGCCGTTTGATCCAGATCGGTGACCGAGGTCTGGCCGGTGAGTCCCAGGGCCGTATCGATGTCCGCCTTGAGGAAACCGAGCATCTGGCTCACGCCGTCTTCGCCCCCGGCAGCCACCGCCCAGGCCCAGGCACGGCCCACCATCACGGCTTTGGCTCCGAGTGAAACCAGCTTGACCACGTCGAGGCCGGTGCGCACGCCGCCGTCGGCGAGCACTTCGACCTGATCCCCGACCGCCTCGACCACGCCGGGCAGCGCCATCGCCGAGGACGGCACCGAGTCGAGCTGGCGCCCACCGTGATTGGAGACGACCAGGCCGTCCACGCCGGCGGCCGCCGCCCGCCTGGCGTCTTCAGGATCGAGCACGCCCTTGACCACGACCTTGCCCTTCCAGTGCTCCCGCACCCAGGCGATGTCTTCCCAAGTGACGCTCGGATCGAACTGGGAATCGACCCAGGCCTTGAAATCCTCGGGACTGCGCCCGCCGGGAACGGCCTTGGCGAGATTGCCGAAGATCAGCGGCTTGCCCTTGATCGCTACGTCTATGAGCCAGCGGGTGTGCGAGACCAGGTCGATCCCGCGCCGGACCTTGGCCCAGGCCGACGCCTCGCCGACCATGGCGTTCCTCGTGTCGCGATGCCGGGCGCCGAGAACCGGGAGGTCGACCGTGAGCATCAGGATCGGCGAGCCGACCGCCTGGGCCCTTGACATCAGGTCCTCGGCGTAGCTGCGATCCCGCATCACGTAGAGCTGGAACCAGGGCGGCACGGTGGTCGCTTCCGCCACCTCTTCGATGCCGCAGATCGAGACCGTCGATTCGACAAACGGAATGCCAGCGGCTTCTGCCGCCTTTGCCGCCTGGACCTCCGCCCGGCGAGCGAACATCCCGGCCAGTCCGACCGGCGCGAGGATCACCGGTGTCGAAAGCTTTTCGCCCAGCACCTCACAGGCCTGATCGCGCACTGTCACATCGTGCATCACGACCTGCCGCAGCAGGATCTTCTCGAGGTCGGAGACGTTGGCCCGCATGGTGGCTTCTTCGTACGCACCGCCATCGAGGTAGTCGAACAACTGGCGCGGCATCCGTCGTCTCGCAAGCTCGCGGTAGTCCAGTACGGAAGCCGGGGCGAGACCGAGTGGGCGATCGGCGGCGGATCTCATCACCAGAATCTAGCCGATACCGCGGCCCATTTCGGTCAGGTCATCTGACCAATTGCCAGCTAGTTCGAAAGTCGCAGGAAAGTCATGGAAGCGTTGACATTCGTCTCGGTACCCCCGGCGAGAGTCTGCAGTGTCACCGCCGCGGCAGAGCTGAAGTTGCGGAGGGTGACTGCATCACCGGCAAGCAGTGCGACCATCGTCACTCCCGTGTTCTGCTGTGTGCCGGCGCCGGATCCATATGTGCTCCCCGGCACGGCGATCCCGTTTACGAAGATGGTGAACTGGTTGGGCTCGACTCCGGACACGCTGAAACCGATCTCGTACACTCCCGACGTATTCACCGTGATCGTGGCGGTACCGGGTGTATGGGATACCAAAGTGGATCCGATCGGTCCGTTGGTCGAGAAGGTGACGTCCGCGGCGATTGGCACCACCTCGGGATCGAGGTTGTAGATGTAGGCGTATTCGGACTGGGCGGATGCGCCGGTCGCTCCTGTTTCTCCCGTTACTCCAACCTGCCCGGTCGGACCGGTTGCGCCGGCGATACCTGTCGGACCGATTGGTCCGATTGGACCGGTTGCGCCGACGATACCCGCCGGACCGCTCGGACCAGTTGCTCCGGCGGTACCGGCTGCTCCCGTCGCACCCCGAGCCCCGGCCTTGCCCTTGGGGCCCCGAGCACCAGTCTTGCCCTTCGGACCCCGGGGACCCGACCAGCCTCGCGGGCCGCGCACGCCCTCGCACCTGCATGGGGGGATCCCCCAGTCCCGCGTGGCCGCCCAGTCGCCGCCGAACCCGGAGGGACCGACCGCCGCCGTCAACGAAGCCGACATGGGGTCAGGAGATTCGGCGGATGCGGCGGATCCCGTGCCCAGAAGCAGAAGCACCCCAACCAGGAATGCCTGAAGAGTCATGCGCCTCACGCCAAGAACACTCATGCCACCGCTTCCGCCCCTTCGGTTGCCAGCTTCACTCCATGACCGAAGCCGATATCGACCTCTCTATTCACGTTAACACGGGTGCTGCACTATTGCAAAGAGTCATTCCAGGTGCACCGCTCGATCGTGGTCCGGCTGACCCATCCGTTCCACCCCCCTCTACAAGTCTTCAGGTTGATCCGAATTCTTGTAAAGACTCGCTGACCGCAGGCAACCCTCGGCCGACTCAGCTTCACGCGCATCGGAAGCCATCCGCCTGCTTCGTGATATTTCCCTCGGCCAAGAGCGGTTTTGTGACCCCAATGCGGCCACCTGACCTTCTTGGTCGGAAAGACCGCTGAACCGACAATTTCCGACCCTGGCGCGCGGGCGTCATAGTAGTCGCAGCGGTGGGGCCTCTTCCGGTAGGTAAAGTTCCCAGAGGTGTAGTTCAGACACACGACTTTCGGTTTGGAAGCTCTCATGCTCGCTGGGCCACGGTCCGGGGGTTGATCAGTGGCAGAAGCCGGTGCGACCGTCCCAACCAGCGCTCCTGCAACCAGCAGTACGCCTGCCAATCCCTTCACTAGGACGTCGCGTCGTTGGTGCTGAGCATCTGCCCAGCGTACCAGCGGATTGACGACTCAAAGAAACCGCTCGGAGCTTCGCCGGAGGCCCCGTCCCGCCTGATTCGGTTCGAGCTACTTGCCGACGATCCTGATCGCCTTCCGCGGAACGCTGTCGTGACCCTTCAGGATCGCCACGACACTCGCCACCGCTCCGCCCCGTCCGTCGGGATCGAAGCTGAGGAGCTTGCGGCCGGGTAGGAAGAGGAACTGGGCTCCCCCACCCTTCGGGCGGTTGCCGAAGGTGACCTTGAAGTTACGCCGCATCTTCTTGATCGCCTTGCCGTAAGTCTTCACCGAAAGCACCAGGCGGTCGCCCTGACTGGGTTTCAGGTCGGCGACGGTGTGGGCCGATGCCGCTCCGCGGAAGTCGCGGCCGATCTGGGTGCTCAGCTTGGGCGCGCGAGCGGTCCGGACCACGAACTGGTCCGCGCCCTTGCCGCCGCGGGCGAGATCGAACCCACCGTTGCCAAGGATCAGCCGGTCGTTTCCGGCCTTGCCTTCGACGAGGTCGGAGCCGGCGCCGGCGTTCAGCAGATTGGCGCCGGAGCCGCCGGCCAGGGATTGGCTGCCAATGCCCGCTTTCAGGTTCACGGGCTTCGAGCTGACGACGCGGCCGCGTTCGACGTTGACCGGAAGGTCGATCGAACGCTCGGTGTCGACCGTGTCGATGCCCTCATCGTCCAGCTCGACGACGCTGCCCGGGCGGGCTCCGGCGTTCAAACGGAAGCGGTCGTTACCCTCGCCGCCGACCAGGGTCACCGGACCCTTGCCGTTCATGATCAGAGTGTCGTTTCCGACGCCGCCCATCATGCCGCCACCGGCACTCTTCGAGCTGGTGAGTGTGTCGTCTCCGTCCTCGCCGAGCAGTCCATTGTCGCCGACGGCATCGCTCAGCAGGTCGTCGCCGGGGCCGGCCGAGAGCGAGTCGTCTCCGGCGCCACCATCGAGCTCGTCGGAGCCGGCTTCGCCCATGACGATGTCGTCACCGGGACCGCCGTCCAGGCGCTCGCCGTACTCACTGCCCTGGAGGACATCGTGACCGGAACCACCGACCGACTCGCCACCTGGAACTTTGAGATTGCCGGAAGCGGGCTCATCGTTGGCCAGAATCAGGGTGCCACCGTCTCCGGCGCGCAGGGTCGCTCCCGGCGCCGAATCGTTGCCGTTGACGACGGCGCCCGGCGGGTGGGGACCGGCTGCGCAGGGATCGAAGGGTGCCTGAACGGCCGGAGCCTCAGAGGTCTTGTCCTTCTCGAAGTAGACGCAGGTCGTGATCGCTCCGAGTCCGGGATCCCACGACACATCCATGGGGCCGGCCGAGCTGCCGGTCGCCGAACCGGTGCCCTTGAACGAAGACTGTCCCGGGTACCCGTCGGGGAATCCGGGGCAATTATCGTCCGCGGCGACACTGAAGCCGGGCATCGCCCGCAGGTAGGCCTTCTGGTTGTCCGGCAGGCCGGCGGTCTGGGGGCTGAGCCCACGGGCGGCGGCGAGCCTGGCCAGGCCCTGCAGGCTGCTCGGGTCCTGGCTGCCGACCATGTAGCCGAGGCATGGGTTGACCCGGGCCGCGGTCATGCCGAGCGATCGGGCCATCGGGGTCTTGATCGACTCGGCGGTGTTCTTCTTGCCGGCGGTCAAATCGGCACTGAAGTTGAAGTTGAGATCACCCTTGGCCTGGAAGGCGAGCACGTAGGTGCGGCCGTGGGGCTGGGTCGGCTGGGTGGCGCCGTTCGAGATCGTCTCGGTGAGGGTGTCGGTTGTCGTCTTGGTATCGCTCCAGTTCTGCTCGGACGAGAACTCGGCCGAGGTCTCACCGGAGATCACCGGGATCTTCAGCCCTGACTTGATCGAGAACTTCTCGCCGAACTTGTAGCCGAAGCCGGTCGAGTTCGAGGTGGTGCGCGTCTTCGCGTACGAGAGGTTGTAGTTGAGAGAACCGGCGACATCGGTCGGGTTGGGCTCGTTCTGATCGACGATCTTCTTGTAGCTCCGGATCACCTTGGCGTCACCTTCGGCCTTGGTGTCGCGGACATCCGCGGTGAGGTTGTCCAGGTCCCACTTGGGCGCCTGGTCGATCTCGTTGCAGCCGGCATCTCGCCAGGCACGGCCCGGATTCAGCATCTCGCAGGCGGCGCGTCCCATGGTGAAGACGTCGTAGACGACTTGCTGGCCGTCGGTGAGCTTGCCCGGCCCGGCCTTGGCGGGTCGCAGACCCTTGGCCTTGCGCACCCCGTCCGGGTGGCGCGAGATCCCGGCCGAACAGTCGGGCTTCGGCTTGCCTTCCATGTTGATCGTGTCCCGGTTGCCGTCGTACTGGGAGATGCAGTAGAGCCCGCCGGGACCGGCGCTGCCGACCTGGGTGGGATTCACGGGCAGCCACTTGGTCGGCTGGGAGTGCATGTTGAGACGGTCGTCGAACCAGATCGACCAGCCGACGGGGGAGTCCGCGGTCGGGTAGGCCTGGGCCCGGCTGGCCGAAGGCTGGTATCCGAGTCCGGGCAGGTCGAAGGCGAGGTCGATCGTGGTCCAGCTGGGATCGTCGATGCACGACCCGCCCGCGGTCAGCTCACCGTTGATCTGGGTCTCCTCGCCGTACTTCGCGGGAACCACGGGCGCGCGGCTCGGCAGGAAGCCGCCATCCTGCCAACAATTGTTGGTCTCGCCGAAGACCTTGAACGGAGATTGGGTCGTGTTCCTGGCCAGCAGCCTCACGTCCCTGCCCGCCTCGGACTGTTCCGGCACGAGGCTCAGCAGGGCCAATGCCGCGAACAGAAATAAAACCGTGATTCGGGCGATCTGTGCCATGCGCAGATCACTCCGTTCAATTCCCCGACTCACCAGCACAGCGGTCCCCTTTGTCGCTTTTCGAACCAACGACGTTAGCGTACAGCGTTCAGTCTCACAATTCCAGGGTCGCGTTGAAAGTGCTTGCCTGTCCGCATGACTGCACCCTTTCGACAGGATTTCGAGAGGCCGCTCGGGGCTTTCGCAATGCTCACGCCAGATCGAAAGTGCGCCCGACTGGATTCGAACCAGTGACCTTCGGTTTCGTGGTACCGGGCACCTGTCTCACGTAGAACGCCCCGACGTGGTCGCGACGAAGATCGCGCGCTCCTAGACCGCGATCTCAGCGGCGATGCTTTTCGGGAAGGCGTCCGGGCGGAAGAGGAAGCGGTGGCGAGGTCCTCTGTGCACACGAAATAAGTCGAGGGTTTGTTTCGCCGGGCGAAATGGCGAGGGCCGGGATCGAACCGGCGACATCATGGTAGGTTCGGCCCATCAGGCAAGCCACCGAGGAGCGCCGACGTCTTGTTACTCGAAGTCATGCAGCAGTTGGCGCGGAAGTTCCAGCGCCCGCTCGGTCGAAACCGCGGGCTCACCCTCGTTGCGTTCGCCCCGCCGATTCATCGCCACCCGTAGGCCTCACAATGGAGATTGAAGCGACTGCCGCGCCGGACCCGGTTCGACGTCGTCTAGCGCAGCCAGCCCTGATGAGCGCCCTCGGCTTCGCGGCCGTGTCCCTCGGTCTTCTTATCGCCACGCCGGGCATGACTTCGGCCGCACCGCCGGGCAACTGCACGGCTGGGAAGATCCGGACAGCTTTGGGTTGCACGTCTCGAGCTGTGGTGGACCGGAGAATCGACACACTGGTAAGGCAGGCCGCCCGTGAGGACGGTCTGCGGGCGGCGCTCGTGCGCGTCGATATCGGAAGCCGCACAGTCGGCAAGTCGGCAATCGGCAATTCAATGGCGGGGCAGGCGGCGAACCACCGGATGCACTTCCGGATCGGCTCGATCGCGATCCCGTACCTGGTCGACTTGCTGCTTCAGCTCCAGGACAGGGACCGGCTCTCGCTTGACGACCGGGTTTCGAAGTGGTTTCCCGATCTGCCCAACGCCGATGAAGTCACTCTGAGGATGCTGGCGAGCAGCACTTCCGGCTATCCCGACTGGATCCAGGGCAATCCCGTTTTCATTGACGCATTCCTCGACAACCCGTTCCGGCAATGGAAGACGCAGGAGCTGGTCGATGCCGCATTCGCCCGGGAGGACGCCTGCGCTCCGGGGAAGTGCTTCTCCTACGCCCACACCAACTTCGTGATCATCGAGCGAGTCATCGGCAAGGTCACCGGCCAACCCGTCGGCAGGCTCATGCGGAAGCGCGTACTGAGGCCTCTCGGGGTGCGCCAGACGAAGATCTCGGCGTTCCCGGAGATCCCGGCCCCGACGCTGCACGCCTACGGCTCCGATCGGGGCCCCTATGAAGACTCGACCTCCTGGAGCCCGTCGTGGACGATCGGCAAGAGCACGATCATGACCGCGACCATTGGCGACATGATCAAAGCCGCCAAGGCTTTCGGTACCGGGGCCCTGATCTCGAAGAAAGCCTCGCGCGAGCGCTTCGCGCCGATCACCGCCGGCCTCGGTCCCTTCAATGAGGATTTCTATTACGGACTCGGGATCCTCGTATCGAACGGCTGGGCGTTCCAGAACCCGGAGCTGAACGGCTACACGGCGATCGCCGGCTATCTGCCCTCGAGGAGGATCTCGCTCGCACTCACCGTGACCAACGGCAGGCGCGCTGCCGCCACCGGCACGAACTACAGTCAGAAGTTGTTCACGATCATCTCCGAGTACCTGACGCCCAACCACCGGGTGGGCTAATCAGGGGACTGCCAACGGCTTGCCGAAGTCGGGGTCGAAGGGTTGCCGGTCGGAGGGACAGATCGTGCCGGATCGTGGCGTGACGATCCGGATCAGGTAGACCGTCATTGCGCGCTTTACACAGGTGCTGGGGTCGTTGCGGCTCGTGTGGCTGTAGCCGTCGTGGGTAAGCAGGACTGCGTTGCCGAGCCGTCGCGCAGTGCGACGGGCGTCCGCGTACGGCGTGTTCGGATCGAAGCGGGTCCCGATCACCAGGATCGGATTCTTCGTCACGGCGTCCCACGGGCCGGTATATCGATCGGCGCTGCGAGCCGGCCACGATGCACATGGCGCCCACCGCCACCAGCTGAGCACCGGTCCGTAGCTGAAGCTGACCTGCGTTAGTCGACGCACGACCGATCGCCAGGCGCGCGGGCTCTGGTGCACCGGGCTGTCGGCACAGGTGAGTCCGATCGCCGGCAGTCCGGGTGCCGTACTCGCCGACGAGAACGCACTGGTCAGCGCCCGGCCCGCGGCCGCGAGCTTCGATCCGTTCCCCTCCGCGGCGCTCTCGATGGCGGCCGCGAACTCCGGCCAGCTTCCCGGGGAGCCGCTCATGTTGACAACGATCGCCGAGAGGGCGTCACCGTAGGTGAGCTCACCGGCCGGGGACCCTGGTGCCGGGATCGGCGCCCGGCGCAGCCGCGAGAAAAGGCCTTCGACGCGGGGGGCGACGGGGCCGTGGCCGGCGAGATCGCAGCGCGCGGGCCCGGCGCTCTCACAGAGGGACAGAAAGCCGGCAAAGGCGCGATCGGCATATCTGAGCTCATTCACGTAGTTGGCCTTCGTGCCCTTCGTGTAGGCGACCGGATCGAGGACCCCGTCGAGGACCATCGCCCGCACCCGGCGCGGGAACATGTTCGCGTAGGTCTGACCGATGAACGTCCCCCCGGAGATGCCCAGGTAGGTCAGCCGCTGGTCTCCGACCAGCCGTCGCAGGTAGTCGAGGTCGCGTGCCGTGTCGGCGGTTGACATGTGCCGAAGCAGCCTGCCACTCAATCGCCCGCAACGCCGCGACAGCCTGGCAGTTTTGTCCACCATTTCCAGTGAGGCTCGGCGGGTAGTCGGGATCAACCAGTTATGGAAGAACCTCGATCCGCTCCGCTCGTTACGAAAGCAGCGCACGTGCCTACTGGCGCCAGCCCCGCGGATGTCCCAGCCGACGACATTGAAGCGCCCGCGGCCGGTGGAATCGAGGTTCTCCCCATCGGCCCGTACTTCATCGACCGAGCCGCCGGGGCCTCCGGGATTGATGAACAGCGAGCCGATGCGTTTTCCGGGTCGGCTGGCCAGGTGACGAATCACCGCAAGTTTGATTTGGCGCCCGTCCGGGCGATCCCAATCGAGGGGAACCCACACGGTCGCGCACTCGAGGTCCTCCCCGCAGTCGCGCCAGCCGACCGCCCCGGCCGCCCCTCGTATCGACGGCGAAGTCGGGGTGGCAACGTCAGCCGATTGGGCACCGAGCAGCGCGCAGACAATCGAGACCAGAGCAACTCCGCTGAGCTTCCGCAAGAGAACGCTTTCCGCAGGTCAATTTCAGGTGTCCGTCACCCGCCCGCTGCCGGTGGCCTCTCCTGCAAGTGACCGGAGACTAGCACCCGGCTCCGCGAAAGCCGATCGACCAGAAGTGACATATGCTCGGCCAGTGAGAGACCAGACTCGTATCCCGAAGCTTCTATACACGATGTTGATAGCAGTTGGAGTCTGCGGGGCCGTTTGTTCCTCGGCGTCCGCTTCAGGCGGAAACGAGATCACGGGATTGACAGTGCGCAACGTCAGCCCGGCTCGTTATTTCCCCGGTACCGACAATCGAAACCACGTCGAATACAACCTGGTGATCACGAACGGGTTGCAGACCGAAGCGAAACTGAAGTCCCTGGTCGTGCGTTCAGGTCGCAGGACGGTTCTGGAACTGAGCGGCAACGCACTGGCCGGCATTACTCATCCGCTTTCCCTGGGCATCCTGAAGCCCACCTCGACGATTCCATCCGCTTCATCCGTTGCCAGCCTGATTGACGTCAAGCTTCCGGGATCGTCCCGCAATTTCCCGGGCCGCTTGACCAGCACCGTCAGGTACGCGGTTACTTCGGGTCCGCTGAGCAACATCGTCGACAACCACAAGGTCACGCTTGGCACGCAGGTTGACGGCCGCCCCCCGATCGTCATAGCGCCGCCACTGCGGGGGTCCGGATGGTTTGGCGGAAACGCCTGCTGTGATCCCAACGGATCCCATCGAAGCGGGCTCCTGGCAATCGACAACAGGCTTACGATGATCGAGGCTTTCGCCATCGATTACTCGCGCATCGTCAACGGCTCGCTCATCAAGGGCGACGGCAGCAAGCTCACTGACTTCTACGGTTACGGTGAGCCGATCCACAGCGTTGCGAACGGCAAGGTCGTGGCGGTTCATAAAGGCATGCCCGACGCACCTTGGCCACCGGGGCCGCCGAATCCCACGGTTCAGACATCCGCTGACTACACCGGCAACAGCGCAATCGTGAAGATCGGGCCGCATCAGTTCGCCCTTTACGCGCACATGTTGCCCGGCTCGATCCGGGTCCGGAAGGGCCAGAGTCTTCGCACCGGCCAGAAGATCGGCCGGCTGGGCAACAGCGGCAACAGCTTCGGTCCCCATCTGCACTTCGCCGTCCAATCCCGTCCATACCCCTTTGCCCGGAGCGTCCCCTACGTCTTCGATCGGTTCAAGTTCGAGGGAATTGGCACGCTCGACCCCGCCGACACAGGCAGAGTCGAGATCAAGGGTCCGTCCCGTCGCGAGCGCCGCGTCTATCCGCTGGCCGGCGCGGTAGCCACGTTCGAGCGCTAAGTGCGCCACCTGGGTGTTCATCGCCGGCCTTCAGCCTCCTTTGACCTCCTGGATGATGTTCCCCCCGTCCACCACCAGAGTCTGGCCGGTGATGTAGGAGGCCTCGGGAGTAGCCAGCATGAGAACGGCCGCGGCCACCTCTTCCGGGGTGCCGGGCCGGCCGACTGGCGTGTGCCGGCCGGCAGTCATCTCCTCTTCCGTGGCGGAGGCTGTTTCGATCCACCCGGGGCTGACTGAATTGACCGTGACCCCGGCCGGTCCGAGTTCGATCGCCAGCGACCGCATAAGGCCGTCGATGCCACCCTTGGCGGCGCTGTAGGCGGGGTTGCCTGCAGCGCTGACCATCGGGCCGGTGACCGAACTGACGAAGACGATGCGGCCGGCCCGGGCGTCGCTGATCGCGGTCACCGCCGCCCTGGTGACGTTGAAAGCGAGGTCGAGGTTCTGGTCGATACCGGCCCGCCACTCGGAGTGGCTGAGATCGCCGAACGGGCGGCCGAGGTCTTCGGTGCCCACCTGGCTCATACCGGCGTTGTTGACCAGGATGTCGAGTCCGCCGCGCCAGGCGGTTGCCTCTTCGACCATCGCCGTCGCTTCGGCCGGATCGACCAGGTCGTACACGAACCCCCTGGCCTCGATGCCTTCCCGGGCCAGTTCGTCAACCCGGTCATGGATCCGGTCGGTGGTCGATGAGATCGCCACCGCCGCTCCCTGGCGGCCAAGGGCGCGGGCCGACGCAAATCCGATCCCGGACTCGCTGCCGCAGCCGGTGATCAGCGCGGTCTTTCCTGAAAGATCGGCGAAACTCGCTGTCCGGCTCATGAACCGAGACTACCGCCACTCGCTCAGGGCTTTCGCAGCGGTCAAGCCAGCTCACAAAATGCGCCCGCCCCACTACCTGTCAATGCAATTCTCGAGGCTCAGCCGAATCGGTTCAATGAACTTGAGCCTTTCGCCAAATGTCTCCAGCTCCCCTGGCGTCGGAGCCTCAACCACGGCAGTCAGTCCCATACTCCGGAATGCGGTTTCGCTCAAGTCGTTCTGACCTACAGCGGCGACCGTGATCAGACCGGATCTGACCGTCCGCCGGAGGATCGCGCCAACCAGCTTCCCTTCAGTGGTCTGTCGATCGAGGCGTCCCTCTCCGGTCACGACGATGTCGGCCGCGCTTGCCCGGGAATCGAAGCCGGTTGCGTCCAACAGCCAGTCGGCGCCCGAGACGAGTTCGGCCCCGAGAGAGGCCCACAGCCCCCCGGCAAGTCCGCCTGCCGCCCCGGTTCGGGGGATCCCTCTCGGGTCTCGCGGCAGTTGGTCTGCCAGCGATGCAAGGCGTGCCTCGAGCCGGGTTACAGCGGCCTGGTCAGCACCTTTCTGCGGCGCGAACATGGACGGAGCCGACTCCCAGGGCACCGCCACATCGCAGAGCACGACCAGTTCAACATCCCCTATTCCGCCCGCATCTCTGATGGCTTCGAGGCATCCCGAGCCGCCGTCAGTAGTCGCCGAACCTCCAACTGCCACCAGGATGCGTCTGACCCCCATTCCGGCGGCCGCGACCATCAGCTCACCCGTTCCGTAGGTGGAGGCAGCCTCTGCGTCACGACTTTCAATCTCCACCCGGCCCAATCCATTGGCCTCGGCCATCTCTACGACCGCGGTTGAACCGTCTTCGACAAGACCGAAGTCCGCGTCGACCGGACGACCGAGAGGATCGCGGACGGCCACCTTGATGATTCTTCCGCCAGCCGAAGAGACCAAGGTGCGCATAGTGCCTTCGCCCCCATCAGCAAGTGGACAGCAGTCGGCCTCATCACCTGCCGCCAGGACCCCCTCAGATATGGCGGCGGCGACGCGAGACGCTGTGAAGGTCCCCTTGAAAGAGTCGGGCGCAATCAGAACCTTGAGGTTTTTGTTCTTCATCTGGAACTCAAATCTGACTCCCTGGAATCTCCGCACCTCGCACGAAGACTCTATGGACCGCCACATCGGAGCGGTGCATCGGGCTATCCAGCCGCCGCATTTCGGTCCACTTCAAATGCCCCAGCCGGATCAAATAGAGAGTTCGACCGGTCCGAACCGGTGACCTTCGGTTTCGTAGAACTTGTGATGTGCTGGCTCTCGGCCGCTTTGAGCAGGTTTCATCACGCTTCAGTTGCTCTGAGTTGCGCCTGGTTGCGCTCAGATTGCTGCCCCAATTGGTGCCACCTGAGGCTGCTTCCGCCTTCTCCACATCCAAGTAGCCATGGTGGCCGCCTGTCTTGACAAACCACGCGCGGGAGACCAAAGTGACCGCATGGCGGCGGAGCTGATAATCGACCCAAGATTCTGCGGGCCTTCCGGCTACGGAAACGGTGGCTACTGCTGCGGGACGTTTGCGGGCGCGACGAAAGGGCCTGTCGAAGTGACGCTGCGAGCCCCCGTTCAGCTGGGGCAGCCATACGTGCGGGTGCGCGATGGAGAGGCGGTGACGATTCAGGCCGATGACGGCTCAGTCGTCGCCCGGGTGGAACCGGCCGTCTCGCTCGATGACCTCAAGCCCCCGGTCCGGCCCTCGGCCGAGCAGGCTCGCGCCGCCGCCGAGGGTTCGCCGTTCAGGACCGACGCCCATCCCTATCCCGGCTGCTTCGTCTGTGGTCCCGCCCATCCCCACGGCCTGCAGATCCAGGTTGGAGCGATTCCGGATCACGATACTGTTGCGGCCGCCGCGTTCACCCCCGACGATTCCCTGCCGTCGGTCGACGGGGCTTTGCGTCCCGAGCTGGTCTGGGCCGCCCTCGATTGCCCCAGCTTCGTGCCAAGCCTGTGGTCCGACGATCCGGTTCTGATGGGGCGCCTCACCGCGGAGCTGCTGGCTCCTGTCCCGATCGGCGAAGAGGTAGTGGCGGTTGCCTGGGAGACCGGTCGCGAGGGGCGGAAGCTTCATTCGGCGAGCACGCTCATCGATTCCCATGGTCATGTGCTCGCACGGGCTCGAGCGCTCTGGTTTCGTGTCCAATCCAGGCCCACCAAACCCCCCGATCCAGGCGGGGGCGAAGCGGGATAGGGTCGGGCATGCGCTACCGGGAAGAAGCTGATGCGCCCGACTGGATTCGAACCAGTGACCTCCGGATTCGTAGAGGACGGCCCTGGCCGCAGGTACTACCGCCACCCCGTTCCGCCCCTGGGCACCCCCGGCCTGCGCCGGAACTGCCTAGCCTCAAGCTAGCGCTCATAAATCTCCCGCCGGTGCCCGAGGGCAACCACGACAACCAGGAGCACGTCGTCTTCAACTGTGTAGATGATGCGGTAGTCGCCCACCCGGACCCGCATTCCAGGCCTCCCCTTCAGCGTGCGGGCAGAAGGCGGTCGTGGGTCCTCAGCCAGGAGCGCAATCGCTCCTTGAATACGCCGGCGGACCTGCGGGTCGAGCTTTCGCAGGGGGCGAATGGCCGCCGGGCGAAGTTCTATCCGGTATTTGGTCAATCCCAACCGAGGTCGGCTTTGACTTCTTCCCAGGGAATGTTCGGACCCTCTTCTTCCATCGCGAAATCAAAGGCAGCGACGTCTTCGACGTTTTCCAGAGCATCCATCATTTCTTCATAACGCTCGGGACTCACCAAAACTGCCGCACGCGTACCGCGACGCTCAAAGAACACTGCCTCGGTCTTAGACAAGTCGACTGCGTCGGAGAGCTTTTCCCTGGCCTTGCTGATGTTGAAAGTAGCCATGGTCCGATTGTACAACTCAGCGGCTGGTTTGTACAGAAGTGCGCCCGACTGGATTCGAACCAGTGACCTTCGGTTTCGTAGAAGTCGGGTCTCGTGTCAGTCCGCAGTCTCGATGGCCGGGAACACGTAGGTGGCGCCCATCGACCGGTCCGGGGGTGGCAGGATCGAAGCCTGAGTGTCGCTTCCGGGGGTCGGGTAGTACATCCGGATCATCGGACGGATCTCGGTTGGCACATCGACCCCCGGGTACAGCGACGCGTTGTATGCGTCGGATGGCGTCGGGATCCAGTTGGTCGCCGGTGCCCCCGGGGGCAGTGCCGGTGCGATCCAGATCGTCACCGACCCGTCGGGGTTCTTCGCGAGACTGCCGGAGGTCAGCTGCTGCGATCCGAGCTGCGAGACCGGCTGGATCGGACCCCACTGCAGATTGACCGCACCACCCGGGTCGATCAGATCAACTGCTGGCCCGGGCTCACCATTAATGCCCTGGATGGGCACGTTGTCCGAAGACAGCTCCTGCAGCCACTCGCTCGAGACTTCGAATGAGTACGTCGTTCTTTTTGTCGACTTGTCGAACCCCTTCGTCGGGGTTGACGCGACGTAGTACGGCTCGCCGGGCGAAAGCCCATACTGTGCGGCGGTAGAGCCGAAGAGGACCGGTGAGCTGGCGGCCAGCGGACCCCATCTGGATGACGTGACGGTGAGGCTGTCGTTCGAGGCATCGACGTCTGTCACCGCGAGATTCGCATTCGAATATGCGGTGTTCAGCACACTCGTCTGGGTGATGAATGGCGCCGCGGACTGCGAAGCATCCGTCTGGTAGACGTGGATCGACCAAAAGCCACGTGGATCGCCTTCGCTGTCGTTCACGGTCGGCGGTAGCGAACCGATCACGGGCAGGGTCGGCGGGTCAGTTACCGGTGGCGTGAACGTCAACTCGTATGTGTTGTTGCCGTCGAGCTGGGTGGCGGACGTACCGTCGAGGTTGTTGGCCTGGCCGTAGATCGCATCGAGCGGCACGTTGGCGGAGCCGCCGGCGAGCACGACCACAGCTCGATACAGATACCCCTGAAGCCTGTTGGGATATGTGCCGATGATGGTGTTGAGGTAACTCCAGTAGTTGGTCCCGGGAGCTGCGGTCCCTGTGTTCAGCTCAGTGTTGGCGGTTTCCTGCCCGGCCTCATAGCCGGCCTGGAGCGCCTGGATCTGCGGTTTCCTCCAGTTGCTGGGGAGCGAGAAACCGCTCGCTGTCATCCCGAGTGGCTTGAACAGGCGCAGCGCACCTGCCTGGCCGAAAGCCGGGTTGCGATAACGCTTCCGGGCGCCATATTGCGGGACCACCCAGTCCGGCAACTTCTTAAGCCGAATGCCGTTGAGACCCGTGTTCTTCTTCGGCAGCGGGTTGAGCTTGAGCGAGTTGCCCAACTGTTTGAGGAAGACGACCATTCGTGTCGGGGCGTTGTGCCACTTCTGCGCGCGGTTGCGCTGCTCGCTGGTTGGTGTGTATGTCCCGGGCTTGAAGTACTTCGGCCGGTGGTTGCGGGCTTCGAACTGGTCGAGTGTGTTGAGGGCGAAGCGCTGGACCACCGTCTTCGAGATCGAGGCGGCCGACGAAGGATCGCTGGCCGGCACGAGTGTGTTGGCGCGAATGCGGATCAGCATCCAGTTTAGGTTCGTGTCCGAGGTCATCACGCGGTACCTGAACCCGTCGATCTTCACCGATCGCCGGTGGGCGTACCGCGATGTCGGGCCGGCGAGCAGGTAAGTCTGCGCCCGCGCGGAGGGGGTCGTCCTGGTGCCCATGCTGCCGACGGAGTTGACGAACGCGTCGAGCAGGTTGACCACGTAGTAGTTGTTCTTCGAAGGTGGAACCCTCATCACAAGTTCCTTGGTGCCCCCACGGCCCTTCTTCCCGCTGAGATCCATCATCGAGTTGAGGTAAACCACCGAAGCGTCACCGGCGTTCGTATTGTTGTTGTTCCACGCCGCCGCGGAGCTGCCTCCACCAAATGTGTTGCGCGGTGCGGTGACGAGGTTGTTGTACTTCTCGAAACGAAAGACGAATTCCGGTGCGAGTCCCCAGATGTAGGCATCAGAGGCCAGCTCCTGGATTCGGGCGGGATCGGTGAGTGGCGAAGGTTTGCCGGCCTGTGCAGAACCCACGGGAATGGCGATCAAGGCGGATATCATGACGGCCGCCGCCAGCAGCAAAGCTCCTCGGATCAAACGTTCCACACCCAGAATGTTCATTTTGCTTCCCCCGTCTTACTTGCCGGGTTCGCGAGTTGCGCGAAATCGGCCTTCGATCCACCCTATTCGGTACGGAGGTCTGATCGCCGGCTGCCGTTGCCGTTTCGCTCAACCAGATGCGACCGGCCTAACGCCGGCCGATCAGTCCGGTTCGGGGGAAGATCAAGGTGTCCGCGGAAGCGGGGAGTTCCATACTGCTGGGGCGACCGCTTCTCCGATGCCCATTTTGAGTTAGAAGTGCAGGTGATTGCCGCTAGCTGGGATTGCTTGCGGTGACATTCCAGACAGACCCGCGACCGACTATGGAGCCGTCAGGTTGCTGCCAAGCGGCGTAGTGGTCGGCGAGTGCCTCGCCTATTACGAGCCGACGGCTCTCGCCGTACTCCCCGTTGAGGCGGATCAGTTCGGCCCCAGGTCCGATCGCGAGCAAGGCTTCGATCGCCTCATCCATGTCCCGGCCCATGTAGTAATCGAAATCGCGTGAATGCAACTCGATCTCCTCGAATCCCGCGGCTTCGAGAATGCCGCGGGTGGTCTCGGGATTACCCAGAGAGAAGGGTCCGGGCCCGCAGGTGTCGGCCTCGTACTCGTCGGGGCGCGAGAGGAACCGCTGAACAACCTGCTCCGTCTCCGCCCAGAAGGGGCTCTCATCTTTGCGGCGCCAGCAGATCTTGTTAAGCCGGCCGCCGGGCTTGAGCGCTCCACGGATCGCACGCATGGCCGGAACGGGTGCGGCGAAGAACTGCGTCCCCATACGCGAGAAGGCGTAGTCGTGGCTCGGTTCCCACTGGGCCGTCTGCGCATCGGCGACCTCGAACTCGACGTTGTCGATGCTCGCCTTCGCCGCGTCGCGGCGGGCATCCTCGATGAATTCAGGGGAGGAATCAATGCCGAGCGCAAAGCCTCTGGGCCCTACGATCTCAGCTAGTCGCCGAGTCGTGTCGCCAAACCCACAGCCGATGTCAATGCAGCGTCCACCTTTGGGCGGAGAAAAGCGATCGAAGGCCTGCTCGGTTACCTCCTCCAGCGCGCCCACGAACACCTTGCGGTTCTTCTTCCACCGCTCGTACAGGACCGTGTCCCAGGCGCGTACCGCCTCCTCGTTCGCTGGTGCCGTTGCGCCGGCTGGCTGCTCTTGAGTCATCTCAAACAGTCTATCCCGGTGCCCCTGGCCTGGCTAAGAGGAGGGATCACCCCAATGCCACAGACAACGCATATTCATTCGGCGTGTGCCCGATACAAAGTGCGCCCGACTGGATTCGAACCAGTGACCTTCGGTTTCGTAGGTCATCCGGCCTGAGTCAGGTGGCAGCGTTGAGCGCGATTGCGGGCGTGTAGTCGTGTTCTGACTGCGTGCTTGACTCGGTTTCTGATCGACCACATCCGTTTCGGTGCGCTCGAATATTCGCCGGTATACCTATAGGGGAGATGTTTTCCAGCGACCCCAAAACCAGAACGGTCTCAACCAAGATCGATGCCGACGAGCTAGAAAAGCTCGACAAAATGGCTTTGGCACGGGGCGTAACCAGGGCATTCCTCCTCAAGGAGCTGATTACCGCAGCCTTCGAAGGGCGGGTGCTCCTTTCTATCCCGCCCCCGATCAGGGGCAGCCTCCACGACTTTGCAGCATCAGATGCGGGTAGGGCAGCGATGAAAAAGGCACGTAATGACGCTGAAGCCGCAGTTCGTGACGCAGCGACAGTACGACGAAAAGGTCTGACCACACGAAAAGCAGGTGAGACAGGATGAGCCGATCCTTCTCGCACCTGAAGGGCAAGCGCCTCGGGAAGAATGAGCGATCGATCCTGCTTGCCGCCGGAAGTCCTGGATCGACGGCACCCCTGATCCTGAGAACCCCTGCCGGGGCGACGTCGATGCAGGAAAGTTTCAGGCGAGCTGCCTGGAGGCTCGAGCGGCTAGAGATGATTCGAATCGCCAAGCTCCGAGAAAGCACTCGGGTTCATGATCCGCGGGCTCATCGGCCTGTCTTTCGTAACGGAGGGTTCTACGTTCGAAACGACAAAACGCGAAGGCAGTACGTCGATGTGCTGGTCTGCTGGCTCACAGATTTCGGCGAGGCTCTGGTGAATATTTACCGACCCGAACTCACTGACAGGCGACCGATCAGATGGCGCGAAGATAAGTATGAGTTGGCCGTTAAGGCCGCCAAGTTCTCAACGACATCTGCGGCGGATTGGAAATCCGCCAAATCCGATATCTCGATCATGCTCGAGCAGACTCCCGAGCCGATCCAGGGTGAGACGCCATACGTCCCCCCGGGATGCGGCCCTCAGGAATTAGGACGATGGGATCTCTCAGTGCGTGTCGCTTCTATGCAAAACCCAAGAGCCGGGTCAGCCCGACTTCTGGACGAAGCAAACACCATCATGATCTCCGCACAATCCGATGAAGCCCTGAGGAAGGCTGCCGCGAACTTCCCGCCTGATCGGAGCCCCGGCATAACCGCCCCAATGCGGCCGCTACCGAGTCTGCTCGACTACGCGGGGCAGCGTGACAAAGAGAGATGCCTCCGCATGGAAAGCGCGGGCGAATCTGGACCGTACGATTGACATTGGTGAGCAATGTCTCCGGCCAGTAGTTCAAATGACAATGTAGGGATGATCGGCGAGTTCTTTGAGGGCTATGTCGGACCGGTAGATGCTTCTGGTTGCGTACCAGATCATCTCCTCGCCGCCACCGGTTTCTCTCTTCTCAAGTTCCTGCGCGATCATCATCGACAAATCCCAGCGAAGGGTCTCAATGTCGGTGTTCACGTAGTCCGGATAGCCGACGTTTCCGGCCTCGACAATGATCTCTGTCGGTTGCCGTTTGACCCGGTCACGCAGCCAACCAATGAATCCAGACAATCTTCTTCTCAATGCTCCACCTCTTCCTGTCTTCCAGCCGTGGCCATTTCCGCCGCACGTCGGCGGCGATAAACCTTGGTGGACCGCGCCTTCTCAAGCTGCTCGACCTCGACTCCGAACGCGTTGAACGGTTCCCGTTCCTTGGCCAGGAACTTGTCGAGCTTGTCGGCCGAATCGTTCTCGTTGCCAGGGAAAAGGTGGCCGTAGCGGTCCATTGTCATCACGATCGACGAATGCCCCATATATACGGAGAGCGTCTTGGCGTTCACGCCGGCCGCGATCATCAGCGACGCGAAGGTGTGTCGGCATTCGTGGTAGCCGAGCTCCGAGAGCCCCGCGTTCTTCCAGATACGGCGGGCACTCCTGATCGCGTTCGAGGGATCGAAAGGCTTGTCACCCTTGCCGATCACGAGACCCTCTCCACCACATCCTTGAACAAGCTTTTGTTCGATCAGCATCCCGCGAAGGGAGCCTGGCAACGGCAGACGTCGAAACGACGCTTTGCTTTTCGGGTCGATGAAGCCAGCGACCCGATCCCACGCTCGTTCCACTTCGATCACACCGGCTTCAAGGTCGACGTGCTGCCAGCCGAGCGCCTGAAGCTCCCCTCTCCTTAGCCCTGTGTAGATCGCTGTCCCCCAGATGAAACGAAGCTCAGTGGGTAGTGCCCCAAGGAGCGCGTCGACCTCGTTCGGCGGGGCAACGCGATCCTTCATCCGACGATCAATCGGCAGATCCAGCCGCTTGGTCGGATTCGCAGAAAGTTCGTCTCGATCAACTGCCCTTCGGCAGATCGATCGAAGTGGCAGAATCGCGTTTCTGACCGTGCTCGGCGCGTAATCCTTGGCGACCATCTCGTCCACCACATCCTGGATCTGATTTCTGCTCAGTTCGGAAAGCCTTGTTCGCCCGAGCTTCGGCAGAAGGAACCTACGAAGCGAATCCTCATAGCTTCGAAGTGCGGCCGGCTTAAACGGAGAACCGGACCTCGTTCTGACGACCCCTGACTTCGCCGCAACGAGCCAGGCGTCGGCGGCTTGATCGAGGAACATGTCGCCCGGTCCGACTGCCTCTGGTTTCCTGAAGGCGATGGTCGTCTCGGTTCGCCACGCCTTCGCCTCTTTAAGAGTCTTGAAAACCCGCCTCAGGTTCTTCTTATGCCGAGGAGACCACGCCTGACCCTGGAATCTCGGCTCGCAGGAACAGTCCTCTCCCCACTTTGATCCGCAGCCTCTTGAGTGCTGGATATTGATGCCCTCTTCAGAGCAGTGGGCATTCGCCGACTTGCTCGGCGAGTTCGAGGTTTCTTGCGCAGGTCGAAAATGCATGACCTGTTTGTTTAGCTTGGTTCACGGCTTGTTACAAGTACCGTCTGGAATGGCTACTCCGGCCGGTGAAGCTTTCTCTTGGCGATGTATCGATCAGGCGGAGCTGGGTTTGTGTATCCGGTTCTCGGATGACCGCGAGCTACTGTGATGATCACCGAGAACCGTGCACGAGACGAGTGACAACGTCTGAGGCAGCGCGATAGTCCAGCTGGAGCACCGACTCGTAGCCCCAGGGCCTAGGTCCGTTTCTCCTTGTCGAACTCGAGCCTGTAAGTGTCACAGCCCGTTGATGGTCTTCCGGCCATCCTTGAGCACGCGGTATGGATATGGATACGAGCCGCCGTTGACGATGGGCCGGTTCCCCGGTTCGTAGAGCCGACCCTGGCGCGTGAATCGGCACGGTTGAGCGGTGTATCAGAACATCAACTGCAAGGCCATGTCCGCCGAAGCGCTCGAAGCGGCCATTTTCTTTTGCGTCTTCTTCCTGCGCTCACCGAGTAGCTTCTGAAAACTACTCGCAGCCGGACCCATCGCCGTCGGAGTCCAAGTCGTAGGGGTCTGACCCAACGACCTCAACGTAACCGGTGTAGTCGGGGCCATCTCCACTACCACCAGAACAGTCGTAGTCATAAGAGTTCGGGTCGAGACAGGCGCCAGCATAGTTCGGGTCGCAATCAGGATCGGTCGGCTCGGACGGTTGCGAATAAGGTTCTGTGGGGATAGAGGGGTCAGGATCTGGAGGCGGAGGCTCTACTAAGGCGGCTTCTATTGGGCAAGCTGCCTCTTCGAATACGGGATCGAGACCGGAACTTTTTTGAATGTCCGGGCTCGATAGGAAAAGCTGCTTCTGCCTCTCTGCCACCAGCCAGGAACCGTCAAACTCCTGAGTGATCCGATCCCCACAAGCGTCAACGTCGACTGCCCGAAGGTTTACGTGAGCAACAGCAGCCAGTCGGGAAGTTCTCTCGATCCAGACATCGCTTACCTTAGTAGCGATGTTGAATTCTTGACCTTGTCTCCAAGAGTCAAATCCTTGAAGTTCATCCCGGGCGTTGGGGGAAAGTGCCTCCCAGGCCACCGCGAACTCATCGTCGTCTATCGACGCGTAGAAATCTCGGATAAGTGAACTCGCCTCGTACTTCTGTAGAGACGGTCGCGGTTGGATTTTGCTCTCCCAGTTTGGAGGGAGGTTTGGAGGAAGCGAGGGACTGCCCTTGTCTTCACCGTCATTCCCATCCGAGATCTGGCCAAACTTGAAAGCTACGATGACGACGAAAAATGCGGCCCAGAGAATTCCTGATTTGGAGAAACGGTCTGCCACCTTGGGTTAGGAAAGAGTGGCCGCGTAGATCAGTGTCGACAACGTGAACCGGTCTGTCAGTAATTAACGCCGATGCACCGATACGGAGGTGCAATCGATGACCGTGTTTGAAACTTCACAGAGTCCGAGTAATAGTCGTACTTCGAGTAAACCCGCGAGCGTCCCCTCCAGCATTTGTGACGTTTGACGATCAAGATCCGGCAAGACCAAGACGTGCGCGTAATGCGACCGTTCTTACAATCGACAAATCCGACGCTTCGATAGCGCCAGTAGGAGTATTGCCTCAAGATGCTAAAGGTCTGTTGCTTGGCTAAGTAGTAACCGACCGACGGCAGGTACGCGGCTGAGGCCGGAGATGAAGCTGATGGCACCGCAACGATGCCGACGGAAATGACACAAATGGCAAGAAGTCGTTTCATGCTCTCCCCCAATTCATTCGATTTAGGCTGCCGTCGAGGCTTACTTCTGAACCTATCACCACATCGGCAGCCCGTTGGCAGTAACTCCGATCTAATTTTCCTCTGCGAAAAGCTAAGTTCCTCTCCCTCGATGATCTAGTCCTCGCCTCGGCTGTGCTTTCGTCTCGGGGACACGGAGGGTGGAGCGAAAACGCTACTTAGATCACCAGGAAGAGCGTCGACCCGATGGGCGGGCATGGCCACACTCCACGGGACCGCGCCGATCTCCAATCCTTAAGGCAAGCACCAGACCAGCCCCCGAGGATATATCCAGACTTCGGAACTGCCTCGAGCTGCACCTCGGTTCGATGTCCCGAGGCGATGTGCCGAACTAGCAGTCTTTCGAAACCTCCAGCGGAATAATCCTGCCTTTTGGGCTGCTTTGACTGCAGACAGTGAAATGTGACTCGATGACTACTCCGAACATAGCGTCGTCCTCAACACTGGTTGAGTAATTGGCTTTTTGTAGCTTCTTCTTAGCCACATCGAGTTGCAGGCCACGAACATCAGGTGCGTTCCCAATGTCTTCCTCACCGCACGCGGCAAAGCTAAGGGTCAGCACAGCCAATAGCCCAAGAATCCAGATCCTCATATTTCTCCCATTTGATCTTGTTTTTTACAGACGCTTCAGTAGCTCAGTCTTCTTTGCCTCAAACTCTGACTCAGTGAGCACGCCTTCGTCACGCAGGTTGGCGAGCGTCTTCAACTGATCTAAGACCAAGCTATCCCGTTTGGTCAGCGCCGGTGCTGAATCATCCACTGTCGTCTCCCAAAGTGCGAGTTCCTGGCGCTTCCTATCCCAGAAGTAATAGTAGACCCCGGCAACAACGATTGCTACGGGGATTGCCACATACCAATAGGCGACGACGGCTCCGACGGCAAGAATCACTGCCAGAAAGGTCCCGCATCCCGCGAAGCAACCCCGGTTGTTTTGAAACACCTGAACACTCTGTGTCTGCTGCTGATCCACGGATCGCATCTCCCATTTTCGACCGGCGGTGCTGTCATGCCCTCAGCAGAGGGGCAGCCGTGCCGGGCAGTTCTCGCCAGACTCTACCGGCGACTGACCCCTTCTACGAGAGTGAAATCTCCAATCGACCGCTAACCCAGTCTCGGCACCCGGGTCGGGTTCTCGGGGCACGTGTCAACGGGCGTTACATCACCTCATACCTTGGCCTCAGAGTCGACAAGGTCTACGTCGCGGACACGAACGTTTGCCGACTCACATAGTAAGCTCGGATTCTGAAACAATTGAGTTCCAGTCCGTCCACAAAGGGGAGAATCATAAAACGACTTGCGCTTGTCGCAGTATTGGGAGCTTTAAGCCTTGCCGGTTGTGGCGGGGGTGACTCCCAGGAGGCGACAGACGCCGCGAACCAAGCTGCCGACGCTGCTACAGCAGCTCAGGAACAGGTAGCTGAACTCCAGGATCAGGTCCAGAAGCAAAAGCAGGCCGCAAAGAAAGCTGCGAAAGCAGCTGCTGCCAAGGCTGCCAAGAAAGCAACGGCTGTCGCCCAGGCAAAAGCAAAGCAGGCATCCGCTGCTGCCGCTGAAGCCGCAGCGCCCGAACCGGAACCAAGCGAGCCACCTGACGTGGTCGGCCTGACTTTGACAGTCGCTGAGAGCGAGTTGAAGTCAGCGGGCTTCCAAGTGGACGCCAGCAACAACGACACCATGTTCGGAATCGTCAACCCGGACAATTACACGGTATGCACACAGGATCCTCCCCGAGGAAGCATCGTTCACGTCCTCGCTCAAAAGTACGGTTGCTGACGCAGTAATGTGAAGCTGAGGTTGAGCGGCCGCCACCGTACTAGGGCGAGAACACCAATGAGGAAAAGGGGAGATCATTGACTGAGGAAGACGAAGGCCAGGCGCCCGCACAGGCTGCCGCAGGCTGGTACGACGACGGCACCGGCACCGGCGGGCAGCGGTGGTGGGATGGCACGCAGTGGACCGAGCATCGATCCGGGCCAGCAGCGCCGCCGGCACCTCAAGCCGGGACAGCTGCACCAAGGGCAAACACAGCTCCGGTGAAGAAAAAGAACGCCGGCCTCAAGGTCGCACTCGGAATCATGGCCGGGATCTTCCTCCTGGGGATCGTCGGCTTCGTCGGCTGCGCAGTCCTAATTGGTGCGGGAGTGAACGAGGCCGTCAACGATCTGAACGACGAGCAGGCGAAGCACGCGATCACGAAGGCTCAGTACAACGCGATCCAGATCGGCATGACCGAGCAGCAGGTGAGGCAGAGCACTGGCAAGGCGCCGGAGGATCGGCAGGCTTTCGAGTCCGAGGGATACCTGAATGAGGAACCCGACAAGTCCACCTGTATTTATTACAACCAGGCCGACGGCGAATTTCTTGACACCTTCCAACTCTGCTTCGACAACGGAAAGCTGACTTCGAAGAACGACTTCTGACGCTCACCTAAGTCGAATCGGGTGGAACGGGTCCAACGCGAATCCGGCATTACGCTGCCCGGCCAGACGGGACGAAACCCACGACCTTCCTACCTACTCGCCGGGTAGCTTGGACACTTGAGCGGCAGAGTTTGACCACGCCCGGATATTGGAGTGCGTAGCAGTCTGATCCCGGGGCATGGCCCCGATCTCCAGGAATAGATCGGCCTACTTCTTGACCCTGACCACCCTGCTCTCGAGTGCTCAGGTTGAGAACTAACGATCGTTCTCCGAGGGGGGGTTGTCGGCCCGAACCAGTCGCAGTCACCTCTCGCCAAAGCCGCTGGTCCGGCTAGGAACTACCAAGGAGCTCAAAATCCGTGCTCAGCCGCATCAACCAACTCACTTGTGCCGCGTAGAAAGGTGGCCCGATGGCGCCCGCCCAATCCCTTTACTCTGTGGGCGCTCCAACCATGTTGCCGATGAGGGGAAACGCGTGAAGCGACTGATGTTGATCTTGGGGATGTCTGGGTTGCTTTTGGCCGGGTGTGGAAGCGAGTCAGAGCCGAATGAAGAAGTCAGTGCGACGGCCGCTAAATCGACCCAGGCGGTCCCTCGACTGACAGGGCAAGTCCAGGCGCTCGCCATCAAATGCGACCTGCCGATGCCGCACGACGCACGTGCCGCCATTTGGGTGATCTCTGGTGATGTGCTCCTACGAGGACCCGAACTTCAACGGCGGGCGCAAGCCTTGCTCGGTACGGACGGGTGCCAGGAAATACGCAAAGCGGCCAAGAGCTTCGATAAACCGGCCGCTGCACCTAAACCGAAGCCGAAGCCTAAGCCGAAGCCAAAGCCCAACCCTAAGCCCAAACCGGCCTCCGCAGGGTTCACCGGCAAAGCGAAGTCAACCTATGAGGACGCGAAGGTCGTTTGTGGCGTGTTCCCTCTACCTAAGGTGGCAAAAGACTTAGGCGTCGCGGGGGAAACTGACCCCTTCGCAATCGCTGAGGCTTATGCGAAGGGATACATCCCGACCCTCCACCAAGCCGCCTTTGAAGGGTGCTACGACGGACTAGCTGGCTAGGGTGGGCGACGGTGGAGGTGCTACCCATGTCAGCGCGCTCGGCCTGAAGGCGACGGAAGACATTGAGTGAGCCTTTGGATCAAGGCACACGGGGAGCGGTGAAATCGGATGAAAGCAACAGCTAGCCCCAACCTGCCAATCGCCTCCCAATGACTGGGGGATTCCCAGAGATCGAAGGATTCGAAGTTCTTGACCGTCTCGGCCGCGGAGGAATGGGCGAGGTCCTCCGAGCAAAGCGGGTCTCCGACGGAAAGATAATTGCGCTGAAGGTCATTCAGCCGCACTTGGTCGATGACGATAACTACCGCGTTCGCTTCCGCCGAGAATCCGAGATTGCGAAATCTGTTGTGAACTCGAATGTTGTTGAGATTTACAACGTGGGCGAGACATCAACAGGAATTCTTTACATCGAAATGGAGCTGATCGAGGGTACTGATCTGCAGAACCTGATCGATATGGGTGGAGAGTTAGAAGCCCGACGGGCGTTGGGCCTCTTGAGACAGGTTTCAAATGGACTCGATGCCATTCATGCTGCGGGACTGGTACACCGCGACATAAAGCCCGGAAATATTCTCGTTACCTCCTCGTCACCAACCAGGGGCTATATCACCGACTTTGGTCTTACGAAAGCCACTGCTTCAAAGACGGGGCTGACATCCGCCGGTCATTTCGTCGGAACAATCGACTACATCGCGCCTGAGCAGATTCAAGACGAACCCGTCGACGCTCGGGCCGATGTGTACGGGCTGGCCTGCGTGTTCTTCCATGCCCTGACCGGTCAGCCACCCTTTCCTCGATCTGACTCGACAGCCAAAATGTGGGCGCACGTTCATGATTCCCCCCCCGACTTAGCCGAGAGTTCCAACCCAGATATTCGCCTAGTTGCTGGAGCGTTTGCCCGAGCTCTAGCAAAGGATCCAGAGGAGCGGTTTCCCTCCGCCGGAGATTTCGCGGCGGCAGTGGAAGCAGCCCTCGACGGAGAGGCCGTTACGAGGAAAGAGCGGTACGTAGGTGTCGGAGATGCGGCGCGGACGGAGGTCCGAGCTTCGAAAATCGCGACGGGCGAGAATTCTCGACCTCCGAATCGGCGCCGGTGGCTTCTTGGATTAGTGCTCGGCATTTTTCTGTGTTTGGCCATCGCATCGTTCCTTCTGATGCTTGGTGGACGGGGAGATGATTCGAGTGGATTACCCGATACCCCCTTGCCCAATTCCGCGGGTCTCTTTCCAGCGGCCGCCGAAGGGCAGGAAGCAAAGCAAGTCACAGCTGATGGGAAGAAACAGACAAATCTCGCCTTGGCCTGCTCGCCGACGGGAGATCATTGCCAAAAAATCTATCTAGCTGGTAGTCGATTGATGCTCTCAATGACCAATCCCACTATTGGATTGGGCATATACAATATTTGCGTTGAGAATCCAGCCGGGGAAAGCGAATGTAACGCTTTTGGCTGGAAAGATGGTGACCAGGACACAAACAAAGTCGACTTCAACAAACATTTTGAGGCTGCAGATCCTGGCGAGTACGGAGTCACTTGGACGAAAGATGGCGACAGGATCGGTAAGACCATCGAGTTTCGGTTTCTGACAGAGCCCGAGCCAGTCAGTGAGTCAGAGCCAGTCTCGGCTAAATCGCCGATCTCCACCGAAGGAATAGGCGCTGTGCTGGTCGGCATGACGGTGAACGAAGCTGAGAACGCAGGCGGGATTGAATTGAGGCCCACTAACTACAGTTACGGCTCATGTCGGGTCTGGGAATCGCCAAGCATCGAGCATGTCGGGTTCATGTTCACGAACAAAACGCTCGCCAGGATTGACGTCGCCAACAAGGAGACGAAGACTTTGAGCGGGATCGGAGTTGGAAGCACTTCATCCGAAGTGCTCGATGAGTACGGCGATCGGGCGTCGATCGCCCCTTCGGTTTACCGTCCCCAGAACCAAGTCGTGACTTACACGCCAGAAGATTCTTCGGACAAGACGAGAGTCAACTTTCAAATCATCGACGGGATTGTCGATACGTTTGCCGCTGGGCGATTGCCCGAGGTCGACTACGTCGAGGGATGTTTCTAGCGGATTCAGGGCATGGATCCATAAGGTCTTAAAGACAATCCGCATATATCTCGAAAGCCACGGAAGGTACTTCCGAGGTCCTTCCAGCCTTTCGGAATATTCGAGTACCTGAGCGACATTCAAGGCGTCCCCCTGAAATCGAATACCTGACCCGCTTTGTCTCTCAGGGGGACGTGCGGATGCAGGTGGCTACGTGAGCCCCCCGCGCGACTGGAGACAATCGCCTCACGCTTGATCGTAGGACGATCCGAATAGCTATGAATGCCGACGCCGGAGTCACAACCGCGCCCTATGCCCGATGGGCAACTTTCAAACGCGGTTCAAACGCGGCCTTGATCGGGCGCGCTGCAAGCCGTAGGCTGTCTCCAAGGGAAACTGATGAGAGAGACATTGTGAAGTTGCTGATCGGACTAATGACCGTGACCGGAGCCATGCTTTTTCTCGCTCCTCCGGCGCTGGCAGGCGTCGATTCCTCGGAGCCTCTCTCGCTGAGGTCAACACCCGCTATCAGTCAGGTCATTCCGGGTACAGCCGAGAATCGTAGGCGCTTGAGGTATCTCGGCTGGGGCACTGCGAAGCTTTTCGCGAGAAGGGCGCTGCGAGACTACTTCGAAGGTAAGTGGAAGTACGGTTACCAGCGACAGGTTGAGAAGGTACGTCGCCTAAGCAGGACGCGAGTGCGTCTCCGGTACTCCTTCAATGACGCTCGATATTGGGGCTACATCACCATCTTTAGAACTCGCCCAGGATGGCATCACTGGGCTATACACGAGACCGTGTGTGCCGATGGAGACTGCTATTAAGTTCAACCCAGAAGCGTGCTGAAAGGGTGGCGAATAGTGGCACGGCGAAAGAACCAAGTCACCTGGGGCGAGTGTCGGCACTTCTAATGAAACGCGTAATTATTCTCGGAGTCTTTTCGATCGGGCTGGGGGTAGTGCCATCAGCGTCAGCTCATTGCGGCAATATCAATCGTCCGCCACTGACGATCAACGGGATTCAGGCCGTAGCGAATACGAATTGTCCGACAGCAAAGCGTGTTGCTGTCCAGTGGCGGCGAAAGGTCAAGGCCCAGCGTTGCTCATTCAATAGTTGTAGGTCGCGCGGGTTCCGCTGCCGGCCGGATGGTGGCGTCGGGGTCATCTCAGTGCAGATCAGTTGTAAACGAGGTCGAGAACGAGTGCGATGGATTGCTGGCCAGAACGTCTCGCCCGAAACTTTGCGCTCAGCCGGGAAGAGTAGTCGACGGAGGTATCACCTAACGCGTGACGAGGCTAAATATCTCATGAGACTTGCCCTTCGTCAGGATTTGGGGGCAGCTGGGACGCGTCTCAAATGCAATACACGTATTCGGCGAAATCGAATTCGGTGTAGAAAGATTGCTTGGTCCAACAGAACCGATGGCTACAGGGGTACCGGCACCGTCTGGACCTATTACAAGTCCGACTACCTGGTCTGGCGCTACTCGTATCGAATCAAGCACACGAACTACTACTGCTTGAATGCCGATGTGTCGCCGGACTACGCGTGCCGCAATCTGATTGTCAAGCGGCGTGGTTTGTGGGACGAGGCTGATCGAAAGCGGCTGTCGACATGCCCTGAGATACCTAGATCAAGAGGTGGTACCGGGAGCCGATACCCGACCCGATCCTGAGACCCTCAGGGCTAGGTCACCGCGGGGCGAATCGCGAGTTTCAGCTGCGCGGAAGTGCTTGACTGTCCGCTTGACCGCACTTTTTCGACGGCCTTCCGGGAGACCGCTCGGAGCTTCATCAGCAGACGAGCCAGATCCAAAGTGCGCCCGACTGGATTCGAACCAGTGACCTTCGGTTTCGTAGGAGTCAGGTCACCTGACTGGCTTCAGCGAGTGCCCGTCGACCAGCTTTAGTAGCTGGCTCCGAAAATTGCCACTGCGTTTCCGACCCACTTGATTTTGCTTTTCTCGTTGACACAAAGGATGTAGAAGCGACTGTTGCTGCCGTGATAGCTGCCCCCAGAGCACCTATATCCCCGGATCGTTGGTGACGGATCTTGGATGCGACGAACGAAGCGAGCGGTGATCCCCTGGGCGCGTGCGCAGGTAGTTCCCGTGGCGAATAATTTCCCCCCGCGGTCAGACCTTGCCCATTTAGGCTCGCCGCAGTACTTTCGTTCTCGGCTGGGCTTCGGTTTGCGATTGGGGTAGGGACGGCCGCTCGGGTTGACCATGTTGCCTTGGCATGTAACGTCGTCGTAATCGGAGTTGTAGGGCCCGAGTTCATCGGGAAGGTCCGTGACGGAAACCCTGATGTGCATGTAACGGCGTTGTCCGCATACGGACCGGATCTCGGACAGGTAGACCCTTGCGCTCCCCTCCGCGAGATCGGCCGAAAGGCAATTCGGATTGCAAGATTTGACTAGCGCAGTGCCGGTTGCCACGGCATTCCCCTCGCCCCATCCTTCCCACACAAGGTTCTGGAACCGCATCGTGCTCGAGGAAGTTCCGTAGCTCGTTACGAGTTCTGTCGGCTCCGACTCCGATCCTCCTGGGAACTGCTTCCAATAGACAGACTCGGCGGCATGGGCGGTGGCCGTGAGTGAGAGGCCGCTCACCACAACCAGGATGACGAGTGCTCGTTTCATGCTCAGTTTCCTTCCGGGTACCGGGCGCATGGTGTTCGGCAGACGAAGGCGGTCGTCGTTCTTACTCTCGTCATAAATCCCCCATAGTCGATCCTGATTTTCCCGTTAGTCTTTGCTTAGTCGGCCGGTAAAATTTGTCGGGCGTTCCAAATGAGATATCCGTTAGAACGTTCGCAATAGATCTTAAGCCCGCCGATTCCCGACAGGCCCTCGGATCCGCGGCACGTGAATCGCCGCGCCTGGCAGTTCGTCACGAAGTTGCACTGATTCTTGACGACCTTGCGCTGCCATTGCTTCGCGACCCGGCGGGCAACAGCGCAGCCTCGGTTACCTCTGATGTTCCGCACAGTGATCGTGTCGCTAGCCCCGTGCGCCGAAGGTAGGTTGCCGCACGCCTTGGCGTTAGCTTCGGGGCTTCCCGCGAGCAATGCGAGCAATGTGATCGCGCTAGCGATCGCCGTTTGGGGTAGTCGACCTGGGAGAGAGAATATGGGGCCTGATCTCATCGTTGGTCACACGCCATGATCGCGACGCGCCTACCCCAGCCTGACCAACCTTCGCCAGGTATGTTCATCCGACCCCTGAATCGCGTAAAGACCTTGCGGCCACAAACTGTCCGGGGCCGGCTGAGGCGCACTCGATTTGGCCTCCAGCCTACGCCGCGCAGGAAACCTTTTCCCTCGCCAATGGCTGAACGGTGTCCCCAGTGGGTCCACCGGACACGTCTCGTCGGAAGGAGCGCCCAACTTGAGAAAGCATCGAGATCAGCGTTGGCATCGATGAAGTCACAGTTGGCTGGGCGAGCTTTCAGAAATAAGCGCTGGGTCTCGTACTTCATACAGAGCACCTTTGGTTTCGCTGCCCGAAGATTCGTCGACGGCCCGTCAGGGTTCGCTGCTCCCACTGGTGCAGCGCCGGCGACCATTGCGATTAGAACTACCGCAAAAACTCCCACATTCTTCACTTCGACCTCCAGTGCTTAGCTTCGAACGTATGTCGAGTGTAGGGCTAGTCCTATCAGACGTGAATGGCGGGCTTGGCGTGCCACACGACTAGTCACATGGCGGAACCGTAGGATCAGGTTCTCTAGGGAGATAACGAAGGGAATCGTGCCGAGTAACACTGAAGGGGAAGAAGTTACAGTCGCAGAGACCTCCGACGAGCCTGCGAAAAACTTCTCCATGAGGTCGACCGTCACTTTCGTCATCTGCGGGGTACTCGCTGTGGTTGCCTTTGGTTTCGGTGGTTACTTGGTCGGGAATGGAAGCGGTGAGGATCTCGACACGGCGAGAGCGGCCGGGTCTTCAGCTGGCATGAACCTGGGGTCCTCGAAAGGCATGAAGACCGGACTCAGGAAGGGGGTCGCCGCCGGGAAGAAGACGGGATTCGCGAAGGCCTATCTCCCGGCCTATAGGAAGGCCTACTTCAAGGAGTGGGAAGGCGCTGGCCTCGAGCCACCTAAGGAGATAAGAGTTAAGGTGCCGAAGTCATGAGTCAGCGAACGGTTCTCATCGCTGCACTAATTGTGATCGTGACTGTTTCTGCAGGAGCCGGTGGCTACCTGATCGGCCACGGCGGAGCTGCGAGCGAAGAACAAGCTTCTGAGGCTCAACGGGAAGCGTTTCGAGAGGACTTCAAGCCTGCGTTCAGGGTGGCAGCAGCCACTGGTTTGTCCAAGGGCATGGAGATCGGGCTGCGGCGAGGCGCTCGCTCGGGAGTGCGCGCCGGCGTCAAGAACGGTGGCGTCGCCGGTCAAGCTTCAGCGAACACCGAACTGGCGCGCATTGCGGCCGAGGCAGAGGCAGCCAGGATCGCCGCGGCAGAAGCTGAGGCGGCGGCGCGAGCGGCGGAAGCGACCGAACTCTACGGCACTAACATCCCGCCAGATGCACCTTCAACGTGTCAACCGGGCTACCACTTCATAAATCCCTACAGCGATGCGTGCGTCCCCGACTAAAGCTCTGCCGAGCGTTGCGGACTCTTCGGATAACCACCCAGACAGCGATCGCCATCAGGACGAATACGAGCACAGCCACCATGATCCATGCCGCTGATCCAGCCGCTGGCCCGAATACGCGATCCCCCGCCATCTACCAAACACCTGAATCGGGGAGCTCATTGGCCCATTATTAAGGGGACCGAGACCGCTGGACAAGCTAAGGTGGGCTCGTGTCTCGGTGGAAAGTCACAATGTTTCTTAGCTGGGTGCTCTCTTTGGGGGCACTCCTACTAGCATCCCCAGTCCAGGCCAACAGCTATGAGCTGATCGCTCCGGACGACGCCTCGACCATAAATATTGGGTATCTGACCCAAACAGCACGGGTGTCGCTGCTGTTCTCTTGTTCGGGCGAAGCAGAAGTAAACGTTGAAGTGTCACAAGTCGTAGATGGCTACCTTGAAAACACTCAAATTCTTCAACCTGAGCGGAACGGATCTAGTTGCTCCGTTACTAGTGACTTTGGCCCCGGGTCCTACGCCTGGAGCCCTGTTGACTGCTTCCAGTGTTTGCGCGATTACACATGGTTTTTCACCGTGAAGGTAAATGACCGCCCACCTGACCCTGGCCCTGGGCCCCCTGACGACCCTTATATTCCCCCAGACGATCCTGATAGACCGCCCAAGCAAGCACCAAAGCTTAAGTTTGGGGAAGCACGTGACGCTATGGAGTGGATCCTCGAGCGGCAATACGGGTACGCATGGAGTCGAGAGAGTAGGGCGGGCGCAAAGATTATGTGTCGAACAAGGATCAGCCGGTTTCGCATCAAGTGCCGCAATCTCAGGGCGCATATCGGCGACTCGTCATATCGTGGCAGCGGTCAAGTGTGGGGCGTGGGTGGAAGGACATTGACGGTGAAAGCCCGAATCCGACGCTTGGACGAGTACTGCTTCTACGGGCTGAAGCGCCCTCTCCGCAGGTGCTCAACTACCGATCTCATTGGGCCTCGACGCTGGTAAATATTGGTCGGGAGCCTTGAAAACCTCCTGCCGCTAGGCTTGCCCCACCCACTCGTCCAGACCTTGGGAGATGTTGTCTGTTGAAGCGAATGAATCGAATTACACTCGTCGCGACGTTCTCGGTGGCCCTGATCGGACTCGCCGGCTGTGGGGGCGACGACGAGAGTTCCTCCGTTGCCGAGGAACTCACAAAGCAACGAGAACTCGCAGAAGCGCGAAAGCAAGGTGCGAAGGACGCAGCGCAATCGGCGAGGATCAAGCAGCTCCAACGAGAGCTCAAGGAGAATTCAGATTCGAAGTCGGACTCGGTCACAATCATCGAAAGTTCCCAGGCGCCCGCAACCGACTACGTGGAAACCCCGTCCAGCAGCGACTGGCCCGGGGGTAGCGGCTACACGGTTGTACTCGCATCGCTAGGCAGCGAGTCTGAGGCTTCCGCTTTTCAAAGTGAGGCCTCGAGCGCAGGCCTTGACGCCGGCATCTTGAACAGCTCGGACTTCAGCTCTCTGAATCCTGGCTATTGGGTTGTCTTCTCAGGCACCTTCGATAGCTCCGACGGCGCGGCCGACCGAGCCTCGTACGCAAAAAGTCTTGGGTATGGCAGTGCCTACCCTCGCCTTGTTTCGCCGTGAGACTCGGAAGCTCACCGACCGATTCGAGGCGTCTAGATCAGGGGCTCCTCAACGCCGGGTGGTGAGAGGGTGAGCGATCAGCGGAATCGCGGAGCCCTTAGGTGAGGCAACTGGTAATCGCTTTCTTGTCGCGATACGTACGGCCGAGGTCCTTGACTAGGGTTCGGAGGCGGGTGAAGACCCGGTGGCCGCAGATAAACCGGGGCCGCGACAGCCATAATTTGATCGGGGCAGGGCCGTAAGTGGAAATCAGGATCTGCCCCCTGCCGATAGCGCTCCGTTGCCCCCAATGGCTCCAATGGACACTCCTCGTTGTTGTTAGCGAAACGGCCGCTACCGGAAACGCGCCGTGAGCATTGAATTGGCATCCATGAGGCCTTCGGCGGTACTTGCCATAGTCCCCAGACTGACCGTACTCCGTGATGCAGACCACCTGCGGTTTCGCGGCGTTAGCGTGGGCAGGACTAGCGAAAGCGGCAGCCAAGCAAATCCAGATGGCTACGAGAGCCGTCTGTCCCGTGCGTCCTTTGATCAATGTTTCTACGATGTTCATCGCTTGAGTGGGGTTCGTGAACCCTAGGTCTTCGGCCAGCGTTCGCCCGGGAACTTCACCCTGACCTGGATCCACATGAACACCTGTTGGCCGCAAGCCTCAATCGGTCCAGTCAATTTGACGCGTGCAGGAGTCCACCATCCAGCGCCCCCCAGGAGGCCATTGGCCTCGACCAATCGCGGTCTGATGTCCCCAGTGACTCCAATGGATTTTACGTGTGATCACAAGCCCCGCGACGGTTGTCGGCGGCAATGGAGATCGAGCATCAAAGTAGTCGCAAGTGTGAGGGCGCGTCCTGTACGAGAAAACCGCTGTCACGAAATTCAGACAAACAACCTTTCGACCAGCTCGGCGGGCGCATCGTCATCAAGACTCACCGCGTACGACTTGAAGTTAGGGCCCGCGGACGAGGACGGATCCCTCGCCAGCACGATGAGTCCAGGTTCGGATTCGATCAACGATTCCGACGCGTAGACCTTGGGAGGGTTCTGCTCAGCGGACTCCTCGTCTCCGCCACATCCGGCGACCAAGCCAGCGAGAACTGCGATCGTGGCGGTGAGTAAGTATCTGTCGCGCGGTCTCCCGATCATTCCCACTCTATTGGCCGGTATAGGTTCAGCATGAAGTCGCGCTAGGCGCTTGGTCGCCCATCTCCGTAGCGACGTACTGAGCGATAGAACTGGCCATTGCCTGACCCGATTCGAAGACGCCGTCATCCGGGATGGCGGCGATAGTTACCACGAGTTCCTTGCCACCAACCTCCATAGTGCCCATCTGACGAACGAGGTACCTGCCGTCGGTGCCCGGTCCCCAGCCGCCCTTCCACTTCGCCGGCGCACCGGCCGAGCCAAAACCCCAGGTGTCAGAGGTGACTTGCGACATCTCGCTGAACAGATAATCACGCGTAGCCTGGTCGGAAATGCAGCCACCGGCGAGCGCTGCCATGTACCGATTCTGCTCAGCCAACGACCAATCGGTCTGACCGTAGGTTGTGAAGGTGTCGCGGCCTTGGGTAGAGATGACGGTGCTGTTGTCGCCAGCCTGTCGGAGCATCTCGCCGACCGCATCAGAGGCACCCTGAAGACCACCGTGCGAAGCCTCGAGATCGTCGAACAGCGCCGCCGCGGCGTCATTGTCAGAAAGGGTGATCGCCGCGTTGATGTTGCTCCGCTGCGTTTGGCTAATCCCGTCCGGTCCGCCGGCATCGTCTAAGACCCGTTCCGCTATCGGCACTTTGATGGTCGACCAAGCCGAGCCGGACATGAGACCACCGCCGCTGACCTGGGAACTCGAACCCCCGGGAGCGCTGACCACTACGCCGGCCTGGCCGGGCAGCCCGGAGAGCATTGCGTTGACGCCAGAACTACCCGCTGTCGGAGTGGTCGAATTTGCCGCCGCGTTCTTCTTCTCAGCTTCCGCCTGCTGGGCCTTTTCAGCCGCGGCCCGGCGTTCGAGCCGCTTCTTGTATTTGCGCGCATTAATGATCTGCGCAGTCTTGTCGTTGAGATCGAGGGCGTCCGTGTCTGAGCCCGAACCGCCCCCGCACCCGGTCAGGACGAGCGCAGCGGAGATCGCGACGAGAGCGAGTCGTGTTCCCATGAGAGCGAAACTACTGGTAAGACGGCCGCTTCCGGTGTCGATGCGATCAGGGAATGAAAACGGCCGCGTCGTTGCCGCCGCGACAGACTGTTCCGCCGCCGGTCCAAGCCGAGCAGGTCATCGTGTAGTCCTGACCGGTGACTGGACTGAACGCCGAGATCGAGGTCGATCCTGGATTCGAACCGTATTCTCCCGCAACGTTGAACGCAAATTCACAACTCGTAGCCGAGCTGGCTCCGATTCCATTGGCACAAGCCTTGGCCGGACCACTGCCGGTGTAAGTCGAAGCGGTTGAGGCGGGCGGTGCCGTGATCTGCTTGAAGTTACCCTTGCGCTTGGCTTTCCTCAGAGTGTCGATCCCCTTCTGGATTTCCGCCAGCGTCTCGGCTTGCTTGGCCTCCTTGGCACCCTCTGCCTTGGCATCAGCAAGTTCCTGATCGCTCGCACCACCACAGCCGATGCTGAAGACGCCAAGGCCGAGCACGGCCACCATTGTCACGACTCCCTTTGAACGAAACATGTCGTGATAATAGCCCAGCCGTTTAGGTGTCACAATTCTGGCGCGACAGTTGAAGTAACCCAACGACTAGATAACCGCCATGGTGTTCCGATTTCACAGCTTTCGCAAAGGGGACGGTGGCTTATCTAAGCGACCATCGCTCCTGAGGCGACTCCGTTTATTTCGTTCATAGAATGTTCACTCTTCATGGCCCCTATCAATTGTCGGCTGACCACTACCCGGAGTGTGGGCACTGCAAGTTTCTCAGCGAAAATCGGTTGCCTCTTTGAGCGCCTGAAACCTGCTTGAATGTGGCCCGCGCAAATGTTCGGAACGGCAGGCAACTCTGGTTCTTGGGGCTGGAAAGCCGCACTTTGACGCGCCCCCCTAGGTCAGGATGATCGTAGTAATCAATGCGACCAATTCCAGCTGCCCGATTCTTTCCCCACCGGCGCCATCGCATTTTCGAGAGGAATACCTCGGTCCCCCTCGACCCGGTGACCTGGCAACGCTTTGGTTTCACAAGAAAGAGATGGGAGTCTGGTACGTAACATGCCAGCCGGGTCGTCGATCGGGCTCGGCCTGCCATCACTGTTCGCGCATGAGCCTGGAAGAGAGTTCCGGACTGCGACGTGAAGACGGACTCAATCGTGGCAGACTCGTTTGCGGCGGTAGCGGTACTACTCAAGGTCAGTGACGTCGCCAATATCGAAATCACAGCCACTGCCACGACGGAATGGTTCAACCTCATGTTTTCTCCCTGGATCGATTTGTCCCTCAACAGCACATCAGCATAGAGACTCGGGGTGCCAGACCAACTTCTATATCTCAAAGGCCACGAAAGGTATCTCCGAGGCTCTTCCAGCCTCTCCGAATATTCGAGTACCCGAGCGATATCTAAGCGTCTCCTTTGAATCGAATACCCGACCCGCTTCGTTTCTCAGGGGGACGTTCGAATAGTCGAACAACTTGCTGCCTGAGCCAGGCATCCAGATCACCTCCGGGGTTCGGCTTACACTGAACAAATGCCTTTCAGCGCTCAGATTTACCCGCTCCTGGTTTCATCGCCTGGCGATGCGGGAGAAGATGCCGGTCTCGTAATCGATGCCACTCTTCGATGGAACGTCATTTACGGAAAGCAGTTCAATGCCTCCGTGATGCCTCTTCACTGGACGAGTCATGCAGCTGCTGAATATGGAATCAGGCCTCAGGAATCCATCAATGAACAACTCGTTGAGGATGCCGAGATCGTAATCGCCCTTTTTTGGCATCGGCTCGGCTCAGACACAGGGAAAGCCGAATCCGGGACGGTTGAAGAAATCGAGGAAGCCCACAAACGGGGCGCACATGTCGCCGTTCTAAGATGCATGCGAGACATTCCATCTAGCGACCTAGATGCCGAGCAGGCTAAAAACTTGGATACGTACTTGCTGGGTATCCGTGACAAGGCCCTGGTCCTAGAATACAACGATGACAATGGGCTAAGGCAACACGTTGAAGCGATTCTGACTCACGCCGTCAGTGCTTCGTCGGCTCAGGCCGAGGCTGAAGTAACTACCTCTCCGCCATTAGAAAGCGATGAACCTCCAGCGCAGGTCTGGCCTGGTCTGGAAAGGCGGGAGGCCGTGAAGACCGACTCGAAAGGTCAAGTCAAGACTCAAAATCGCTGGTTCCTGAAGCTCTCGAATACTGGCAAGGAGCCGGCCATGCACGTGAAATATGTGCTGGAGCCAGACGGAGAAGGGGTAGTCCCCGAAGATTTCGAGGGAGACCGAGAGTTAGAAGTATTGCCCCCCGGAGGCGAGTCGGAAACTCAACTCCATCTTCATTCAGGGGTTGCCTCGCAGGCTCGTTGTACTGTCACCTGGGAAGACTCCGGAGGAAAGCACGAGAACGTTGGCTCGCTCCGCTTCTTCTGAGACTTTGGTTGCTCAGGTCGTAGAATCGAACTATGCCTGACGTAACACGGGCCATGCTCATGCCCGACTGGTTCGCTCCAAGCGACGGAACGATCATGACGTTGGCGCTTTATTGGGATGAGATCGTCATCCCCGACAGCGCGTACAGGTGGTCTCCAGCATTCCGGGAGGAGCAACTTGAGGATGATCTACCGGCGTGGACGCCCGCAGTACTTGAGCTCGCGGACGCTGGGATCGTGAGGCTTCTCGAAGCCGACCTCCCGGCCGAGGCTTTCATGCCCGATAGCCGTCCACCGATCGAGGACCCCGAGGGGGAGTTGTTTCTTCGTATAGGGAAGAGCGAGGACGGACGTGTTCGTTTTACTGGCACCTTGAAGGCCCAACGAGGGGACGATGGTGAGGAAAGTGAGCCGCCGGATCCTGACCTCTTGGAACGAAACGCCAGGGAATACCGCGAAGCCACCGCCTCGCTTTTTGCAGATGCATTGATCGCGCGAAACAAGAGGTGTCATGACATAGCAACCTCGAACAACCTGGCGCCCATGTCCCCTTCGCTTCTTTCTCATATGTCTGCGCTGACTGACGAGGCAGATGCTCCGCACATGGAAGGGGCGTTGATCAGCGCGACAGTCAATGCGTTTGCCGTCGGGGATGCCACGTCGGTAGACCAGATCATCGAATTCAGGGAGAAGAACAAACGGTCTCTTCAGCGTTTTCGTGGAGCGATGACCGATCTGGCTGCGGCAGTTCGACAGCCAGAAGTTGCCCCTGAGGCGGCGCTTTCTGCCGCCCGCGACGTCTACTTGAATCGCGTAGAGCCCGACTTAGGAGCGCTAGAAGCCCGGTTATCCGAAAGTCGAATCTCGTTTTTAGTCAGATCACTTTTCGGAGTCGCGGCCCTGGCACTGACACCCGCGACGCTACCGTCTGCCGCTGGGGCTGCGGCAAGTTTTGGCGCCCAAACAATCAACTATAAATTCTCAAGGGAAAAGCTTCTTCAGGAGCACCCGTATTCTTATTTACACCGGTTAGGCAAGGCCGATTTTGTCATCCCAAAGATCCTCGCGGGACCGGATCTCCTTTCCACGGATGTTTCACCCCGGGACTTCGTTTATCAGCAGTTCGATGCGCTATTTGAAGTTCTCTCCGAGGGACAAAACTTTCATTTGCCCCGCTACGGCGCGGTACCTAGCTCCTCCGACTAGAGGCAGGGATCCGTTGGGCCCCGAGGCAATCGGGCATGTATCTCAAAGCCCACGGAAGGTATCTCCGAGGCCACTTCAGCCTCTCTGAATATTCGAGTACCGAAGCGACATACAAGCGTCCCCCTTAAATCGAATACCTGACCCGATCCGAACCTGAGACTTTCAGATTGATGTGAGCACGGACGACCTGGTGGGGCTTCTTTGGGCGATGGTCGTATTCGGCTAGGAGGCGAAGGTGGTTCTGGGCGATCGCAACTGTCCCGTTTCCCTATTCGGAGTCTCTACGTTCTAAAACGCAGAAGCTAAGGCAAAGCATGCGGTGCCAGACGCCTGAAGCCAGAAATGGTGCTTGCCTGTTTGCTTGACTGCACTTTCTGGGCGATCTTCAAGAAGGCGACCCAGACCTTCGCAAGCGGTCAAGCCAGATACGAAGTGCGCCCGACTGGATTCGAACCAGTGACCTTCGGTTTCGTAGGAATCACGTCAACTGCCTAATTCGGCCTGTAGCGGCATCCCGGGGTATTCGATCCGCCTGTCAGGGCGTAGGTGAGGGGACCCCGTTTCTCAGTCCACCCCGAGTGAAAGTCACGGGGTTGGTGTAGCTGTAGTTGTACCTGTTCGCCGCCAATTGGCGGCGAATTCATCCGGGCTGAGCATCTGAAGCGCCGAATGCGGATGGTTCTTGTTG